>JAUNNJ010000076.1 GCA_030531495.1 Bacteroidales bacterium | reverse complement strand
AAGGCGGTGGCTATCGTCAGCAAGGCGGTTACCAACAAGGTGGCGGCTACCAGCAACGCGGTGGCTTCAAAAAACGCCCACAACACCAACAAGGACCACGTCCACAAATGCGTTTCGTTCCACGTCCTCAGCCTGTTGAATACGAGGAAGCAATCATCGATCCAAATGCAGAAATTCGTTTAAACAAGTTCATGGCCAATGCAGGTGTATGCTCACGCCGTGAAGCCGACGAACTGATTACCAAGGGATTGGTAAAGGTGAATGGGGAACCTGTTACCGAACTCGGTGTAAAAATCACTGCAAAGGACACCGTAGAATACAACGACAAGATTGTGACAAGCGAGCGCAAAATCTATATTTTGCTCAATAAGCCAAAGGATTGCGTCACCACAAGCGACGACCCTAACGGCCGCAAGACCGTGATGGACCTCGTGAAGGGCGCTTGCGAAGAACGCATCTACCCAGTAGGTCGTCTCGACCGCAACACCACCGGTGTGCTCTTGCTCACCAACGATGGCGACCTGGCTTCTAAGCTCACTCACCCAAAATATGTGAAGAAGAAAATCTACCAAGTGTGGACCGACAAGCCAATCAGCGAAGAAGACATGCAACACATTGCCGACGGCGTTGAACTCGACGACGGACCAATCCATGCCGATGCTGTAAGCTATGTTTCACCAACCGACCGCAAGCAAGCAGGTATTGAAATCCACTCTGGCCGCAACCGCGTGGTTCGTCGCATTTTCGAATCGCTCGGCTATCACGTAGTGAAGCTCGACCGTGTGTATTTCGCAGGCCTCACCAAGAAGAACTTGCCTCGCGGACGCTGGCGCTACCTCACTCAGGAAGAAGTGAACTTCTTGAAACAGAACTCTTTTGAATAATTAATACACATCTGTTCTCACTACTGAAACAATGGAAATTAAAAGAACAAAAATTGTTGATATCTTCAACCCTGCACTCGTTGGCAACGACGTGTGCGTGAAGGGATGGGTTCGCACTCGACGCGGCAACAAGCAGGTGCAATTCATTGCCCTCAACGACGGGTCAACAATCAAAAATGTACAAATCGTAGTCGACCCTGCTAAAATCGACGAAAATCTGCTCAAAGACATCACCACTGGTGCCTGCATTGGCGCCACTGGTAAGCTCGTAGAAAGCCAGGGTGCTGGCCAAAGCGTGGAAATCCAGGGCGAAAACATCGTGCTCTACGGCACTTGCCCTAACGATTACCCTATGCAGAAGAAAGGCCAGTCGTTTGAATATATGCGTAAGCACGCACACATGCGTCTGCGCACCAACACTTTCGGCGCAGTGTTCCGCATTCGCCACAATATGGCAATGGCTGTTCACCGCTATTTCAGCGACCACGGTTTCTTCTATTTCCACTCACCTATCATCACCGCAAGCGACTGCGAAGGCGCTGGCGAAATGTTCCAGGTGACCACAAAGAACCTCTACAAGCTTGAAAAGGACGACCAAGGCAGCATCAAATACGACGACGACTTCTTCGGCAAAATGACCTCGCTCACCGTGAGCGGTCAGCTTGAAGGCGAACTCGGTGCCACTGCACTCGGCGCTATCTACACTTTCGGCCCTACTTTCCGTGCCGAAAACAGCAACACGCCACGCCACTTGGCTGAATTCTGGATGATTGAACCAGAAGTTGCCTTCCTCGAACTCAACGGCCTCATGGACCTTGAGGAAGACTTTATCAAGTATTGCGTGAAGTGGGCGCTCGACAACTGCAAGGACGACCTCGAATTCCTCAACAAGATGATTGACAAGGGGCTTATCGAACGCCTTGAAGGCATATTGAAGGACAACTTCGTGCGTCTGGAATACACCGAAGGCATCAAGATTCTTGAAGAAGCTGCCAGCAATGGCGTGAAGTTTGAATTCCCTATCAGTTGGGGCGGCGACCTCGCCAGCGAACACGAACGCTACTTGGTGGAAACCCACTTCAAGAAACCAGTTATCCTCTACAACTATCCTCGCGAAATCAAAGCTTTCTATATGAAGCAAAACGAAGAGCCAGAAGAACGCCGCACCGTACAGGGTACCGACGTGCTCTTCCCACAAATCGGTGAAATCATCGGTGGCTCAGTTCGTGAAGAAAGTCTGGAAAAGCTCAATGGTGAAATCGAACGCCGCAACATCCCTACCAAGGACATGTGGTGGTATCTCGACACTCGCAAATACGGTTCATGCCCACACGCAGGTTTCGGCCTCGGTTTCGAACGCCTCATCCTCTTTGTGACTGGTATGCAAAACATTCGCGACGTGATCCCATTCCCACGCACACCAAAGAACGCTGAATTCTAAATTCAATTCCGAAAATATTTTTTCATTCGTACTACCTCACTGCCGATAGCGAGGTAGTACTTTTTTACCCCCAGAAAGCACATTAGCGAATGAACAAGATTCCACGGCCCTGTAGAAATTTAGTGGGGAAACTGTCCGAAAACTTAAAATTACACAATTGCAATTCACTGATTGAAAGTAGAGTTTTTTGTGTTCAGACTGGAAGCCTGCACTTGTGGGTAACCGGGTACGCAGTGCCCGGATAAAAGATGGAAAAGTATTCTGGCTGGAGGCCTGTACTTCGCAAATTGCTTGCAAACGTGCAAGTATCTGGAAATCTTTGTTTTTGTTTTTCCACCCTCGCAGCAGGCCTTTTTCTCCACTTAAAGCGCAAAAAAAATCCCGCTGTTGGAGTGTCAGCGGGAATATTGGGGAAGTGATTTGCGACCGGATGTCGCTTGATGATTAATCAATCTTCACTTGTTTCTTCTCGTTTGGGCAATCTGCATGCTTGCCGTCGCATTGCTTATGAGCTTTCTTTCCAGCCTTGTCGCAATCATGCTTGGCAGCCTTGCATTCTTCAGTCATCTTGTCTTCTGTGCATTCGTGCTTGCCAGCCTTGTCGCATTCTTTCTTTCCTTTTTCGCAATCGTGCTTGGCAGCCTTGCACTCTTCGGTCATCTTGCCTTCTTTGCATTCGTGCTTGCCAGCCTTGTCGCATTCCTTCTTGCCTTGCTCACATTCGTGCTTTGCGCCTTCAGGGCATGCGCCTTCTGCATGTGGGTGCTGTGCCATGCGTTGTGGGCCAGGGCCACGCATACCCATACGCTTATGCATTTCTTTTTGCTTCTCCTTCTGTTCGTCGGTGAGCACTTCGGCAATCTTTGCTTCGCTTTGTTTCTTACGCTTCATGAGCATTTGGCGCATTTGGCCTTCATAGTTCATTTCGTCGGTAAGAATCTCGCGAACCTTATTTTGCTGTTCCTCTGTGAGGTTGAGTCCTTTAGTCATCATTTCGATGCGCTTACCAATCATCTCTTCTGCAGATGGTGCCTGACGGTCGCCACCGCGGCGATGTGCATCCTGAGCACCCATAGTTGCTGTGGCCAACAATGCCACGGCAAATGCCAAAACTGTTTTTTTCATATGCATCAATACTTTTAATATAAAAATGATAATTATCTGTTTATTGTTTCAAAAGCCACTGCCCGAGGCAAAGTTGCATTTGAATTACAAACTTAACACATAAATTGCATATCTCAAACAATAAGAATGAAATTGTTTATTAATTGTAGTAAAAAAATGTTACGTCATGTCGCGCCATCATCTGCCCTAATTTTGTTTTACTAATGTTAAAACAATGCCATTTTTATTTAAAAAATCACCCCTTGAGGCCCTAACAGACAGCAAAATTGGAAAAAAATTGCTACCTTTGCAGATAGTTTAAACATTTTTGCGCAATGGATGTAAATAAAGTACTTTTTATTTCTCAAGAAATTTCTCCATATTTACCTGACACACCAATGGCTGTGATGGGACGCGAATTGCCACAAGCTGTGCAAGAAAGCGGGCTTGAAGTGCGTACCTTTATGCCTAAATACGGATTCATCAACGAACGCCGTAACCAACTTCACGAAGTGATTCGCCTTTCGGGCATGAATATCGCCATTGATGATGCCGACCACCCACTGATTATCAAGGTGGCTACACTGCAGCCAGTTCGCATGCAAGTGTATTTCATTTTTAATGAAGACTACTTCACTAAAAGCATCACTAAAGAACTCGAAACAGCAAGTTCCCCATCCGACAACGATGAGCGAAGCATCTTCTTCGTGCGTGGCACGCTCGAAACCGTAAAGAAGCTCCGTTGGGTTCCAGAAGTAATCCACTGCACCGGTTTGATTACGGCACTTGCACCACTCTATATCAAGGACTTCTACGCCGACGACCCTTCTTATCAAGGCACAAAGGTGGTGTATTCACTCACCGACGACGACTTCGCAGAGCCATTTGATGTGCGCCTCTACGAAAAACTGAAATTCGACGGCATGAAGGAAGAAAACTTTGCCTTGGCAAAAGACACTGCGCTTGACAAGGTGGGATTGACAAAACTCGCGCTCCAGCACTGCGACGGCGTGGTTCAAGCCAGCGAAAACGTAAGTGAAGAAATCCTGGCACTCGTCAAGGAATCTGGGCTTCCATTCCTTCCTTACCAAGCCGACGTGGCAAACAACGCCGAAACTTACAAGGCGTTCTACGAATCTCTGTAAAAAATATTCACCTCTCAATTTTTGAATATGAAAAAATCGGTCACTCTGATATTCGCCTTGCTCATGATGGTGGGCGTGTATTCATGCTCCGACGAAAATATAGGCCACTCTATCACCGACACTAAGTCGTCGATTATCGAGGACTCTTCGTTTGTGATGACAGGCGTAAGTGTGCCTAACACAAAACTCCAAGCACGCACAAGCACTCAGCTCGTGGGCGAAATCAACTGCCCTGGCTACGGCAAGCTCAAGAGCGAAGTGGTGTGCCAATTGATGCCTGCCAACAGAATTGACACCGTCGGAACTAAAGCCGAATGGATCGACTCTTGCCGACTGGTGCTGAGTTTGAAGTCGACTGGTGGTTTCACCGGCGACTCTTTGGCCCCTATGCGCATGAATGTGTATGAGCTCAACAAGCAGCTTCCCGACCCAATCTATAGCGATTTCTCTGCAGATGGCTACTATGATGCAGCCAAACCTCTTGCATCAGCATCATGCTCTCCTGCAAGCGCTGTTCACTGTGCGGAATATAGCTACTCGGGCGCATCATCCACATGGCGAGAAATTCGCGTACCAATGCCAAAGGAATATGCGCAAAAGATGTTCCAACTCTACACAAAGAACAATGAATTCTTCCGCGACCCAACAAAATTCAAAGAAGAATTCCCAGGCCTCTACATCAAGCACAGCTATGGCTCTGGCCGCGTAATGAACTACTACGCAACCGATTTGGAAGTGTACTATCGCCAGCACACCGTGATTCGCGACACTGTCGACACTATCCAAACCAGTATGCAAGTCTATGCTGCTTCAACTCCAGAAGTCATCACCAACAACAATCTCCAACTCACCGTTGCCGAAAGCGTGAAAGAAATGGTGGGTAATGGCGAAGCTATCGTGATGGGGCCTTCTGGCTACGAGGTGAACGTGAAGTTCCCTATACAAGACATCATCAACACCTACAGAGCCAATACGGCCGACGGTCTTTCGGTGATCAACTCTCTTGAACTCACAATCCCTGCAGAGGAAATCAGCAATGAATACAAAATTGCTCCACCATCACACATCTTGATGGTGAAAAGGAACAAGAAGGACACATTCTTCGACGGTGACAGCTTGACAAACAATCAGGATTCTTTCTATGCAACTTACAATGCTACGAAGAAACAATATGAATTCACCGGACTCCGTCCCTACATCCTCAACATCCTCAACAATCAAGGTGGTGTTGCCAAGGAAGAGGACATCAATCTGGTGCTCACTCCTATTGATGTGACAAGCTACACTCAAAACTCAAGCTACTATTACTACTCTTCACAACAACAAACCATCGTGACAAAGATTTCACCTTCAGTGGCACTGCCATCAATCGTGAAATTGCGCCTCGACAAGGCAAAAATCAAGGTAGTATACAGCAAGCAGTCGGTATTCTAACAGCATAGCTGCCGACTCAAAAATAATAAAACGATGCGCCGCTAAGCATCGTAATAGCCGCAATAGCTCAGTTGGTAGAGCATTTCATTCGTAACGAAAAGGTCACGGGTTCGAGCCCCGTTCGCGGCTCAAAATCCTCCAGAACACCTCTGGAGGATTTTTTATCTCAGAAAGTAATTATATATGATTTTTTAGCATCATTTTAGATTATTATTTAGATGCATAAATGAAATTGTTGCTATCTTTGTGAATCACTTAACCCGACTTTTAAAAGCAAGAATTATGAAAAAAATATTTATCGCCCTGACATTGGCCATTTGCTTCAGTGCAGCAGTTGCACAAAGCCAAGAAACCACAGTTAGCGAAGACCAAGAGGTGGCAGTTGCTCTCCAAAACGAATTCTGGGGCTCCATCTTAGGCGAAACATCAAAACATGATGTGAAGGCGAAACTCGAAAGTCGCAAACTCTCGTCGTCGGAATATGGCGGCAGCATCATCCTCGATGCACCCACTCTCGATGGACTCAACTACACCTACGCCTCGATGGACTTCGACGAAGATGTACTCTCCAGCGTCACATACATGAAATCGGGATTGTCAAAAGAAGACGCTATCGTATTTAGCAAAGCCATTTATGGCAACCTTGCCGACAAATACGTGATGATTAAAACTCACGTGGATGGTTTCGACTGCTATTTCACAAATGTGGGCACCACCACCTGCACCATCTACATCACACCTACAGAATACGGCCACACCACAAGCGTGTGCTATGAATACGGAACTGTGAAACTGAAAAACTAATGAAAATCTCTGCCAAAGAATTTATGCGGATGCAGCCCAACACCAAAAAGGTGACTGAGGTTGAGAAATTCTACATGCTTTTGGCCACCAAATTGGCTAAACACTGGGATGAAAGCGGCAGGTTTTCCGATATGCCCGACACGCAACGCGAAGCCGTGGTACTTGCCGTGGTGGGATATTTTCAGGATGTGGTCACCGATGCAGGCATCTGGCGCTCGTTCACTATGATGCATGAGCACCTATATGGCACACCGCTCCCATTCTACGGGCGTAGCGACGACTACATCGACTACGAGTTGAATCGCGACGACTTGCGCTTTATCATCTGGTATGCACTGGAAGGACAGCACTACAAGAATTTCAATCTTTCGCCCCTCGATGCCGATATCGAATGGCTGGCTGACGAATTCCACCAATTGCTCGACGAGGTGTATGAAACCGCGCCAGAAGCCATTGAATACAATATGAAGGCGGGCGTCGACCCCGAAGATGTGGAAGATGCCAATAGCATTTTTGAATTGAGCACCTGGCTGTTCTACCACTGCTATCTCCTGAAGCACGCATCAAAAATCGCAATTGCAAAAGCTCACCTTGAAGCACGCGATATCTATCAGAAAGAAGGCGCAGCCGCTGCAGAAAAGATACAGGACCTCTACGACCGCGTGATGCTCAGCCATCCCTGCGGTCCGTTGGCGCTACCTATAGGCGAATGGGTGCAAATGGTGGCCACTGGCGAGCTTCCCAAGAAGGTAAAAGCGGAGAAAAAAGAAATTCACCATCTCTACACCGATTTCGTGAAAGCCAACGGAAAAGAAATCGCGTTCTTCAAAGATTATGAAGCCTTAGTTTCGTTCCTTACTTGCAAAATGGGCTGGGAGCAGGAGGAGGGCGGCGTGCTTCCCAATCTGAAAGCGCATGCCAATTTCGTGATTCTTGCCAACAAGGAACACGGTATCCTCATCGCCCCTAATGTGGCACAATTCGTGGCAATGGAGGGCAACACGCTCTACAACAAAGCACTTGCATCACAAGAGGCGCACACACTTGTAACAGAACCTGGTCGCTGCCCTGCCGACCTGATTCGCTACCTGTTTAATGGAGGTTTGTTGCCCGACGCAAAACTTCCGGCTGACGAATCAGGCACCATCCTCCACGACAACTGGGATTTCCTCGCACGCCTCTATCAACAAGAATTCTACACCTCAGCCGAAATTTAGTGGAAGGTGACGAATTTATCGAATTTTATTTTAAAATTTCTGTTCAAATCTGCTGTGTGTGTTTTCGGAGGTTGCGGGTTCAACATGCCTGAGGCATGTCACTACCATAGTGGGATGGTAGCAGAAATGTTTATTTTCCTGTTTATCATCCCCACCTTTTCCACAGAACCATAAAACGCTCTCCCACTAATTTTTTTCCATAGAGTTTAGGAACAGAACAGTCCAAAGATGGTGACAAAAAAAGAGACTTACCATTGGCAAGTCTCCTTTGGGGTGGAATATGGGGTTCGAACCCATGACCTTCGGAACCACAATCCGACGCTCTAACCAGCTGAGCTAATCCCACCATGTCGTGTTTAACGGGTGCAAAGATAGAGCATTTTTTTCACCTGTGCAACTTTTAGACTGAAAAAGTGGCAAAATAAAACGGATTCATCATATTTTCACATCCCCTGCCCTAATCCAAATAGCAAAAAAAACGGTGACGGACCTGTCACAGGTGCGCCACCGCGATGTTGATTTTTTAGATAATTAGTTAGCGTTTACATTTTATTAGTGCCTTCTACCATCTCGCCCATTGCGAACACTGCGCGGAGATTGAGATCGGCATCAAGAATGAGCATATCAGCATCCTTGCCTTTTTGGAGCGAGCCCTTGCGGTCGTAGATGCCCATAATGCGTGCAGGAGTTTCGCTAATCATACGACAAGCGTCGCACAATGGAATTCCGGCAATATTTACTGCGGTACGAACCAAGCGGTCCATAGTGGCAATGCTGCCTGCGAGAGCCGAACGGTCGCTCAATTTGCACACACCGTCTTCTATGATTACACGTGGATCGAAAGCCTTGTCGCTGTCGCTGCACGAAACGGCGAGCGCATCAGTGATGAGCGCCATACGCTCTACACCTTTCCAGCGATATACCAATTGCAAAATTGGTCCTGGCACATGAATGCCGTCGGCAATACATTCCACGGTCATGTTATCCATCAAATACACACTTTCTACAGTGCCGGCGTGCTTATATTCGCGTTCGTTGTGTACGCTTGTCATAGCATTGTAGAAGTGGGTAGCATGGCTATAGCCCACTTCATAGGCAGCCTTCACATCGGGATAGCCAGCTGCAGTATGCCCAATTGCTGCCACCACGCCTTTTTCTACGAGATAGCGACCCATGTCGATAGCGCCAGGCAGTTCTGGAGCCACATCCCAACGAGCCATACAATTGAAATCTTCCACGATATGGCGATATTCTTCAGGATTTGGATCACGAATAATTTCAGGCATCTGAGCACCAGCTTTCTTCAAATTGAAGTAAGGTCCTTCAAGATGCAAGCCCATCACAGGGCTTCCAGGATCCTTCATCAAGTTGTCGCAAGTTTGACAAGCTTCTTCAATCATCTGAAGTGTGGATGAAGAAAGTGTTGGGAACATGGCAGTGGTGCCATGCTTCATATGTGCGAGAGTGGCAACGCGGAAAGCCTCTTCTGTGCCTTCTTGATAGTCGCGTCCGCCACCGCCATGGCAGTGAAGTTCAATGCCTCCAGGCACAATATGCATGCCTTTAGCATCGATAGCCTGCTCTGCCGCTGGCTCAATGTTACTGTGATTGCAAATGTCCACAATATGGCCGTTCTCCATCAAAATGGAACCGCCATTTATCCATCCTTGTGGAGTGAGGATATGACCATTATAAATTTGGGTCAACATACGATAGTGTTATTGTTCTTAGTCAGTCAAATAAATATAGTTTAGCTCTACAAAAATAATGCATTTCCATGAATCAACCGACAATAATAAACACTATTTTAGATTTATTTACTTAAATTTAGAACGCATATTTTTCACCCTATTCACTACATGCGGTTTTACCTTACGATATCCCCACATCCACACCAGTGGTAAAGCCGTACCGGCAATTGTATAGAGCACCCAGAAAATATCGGTCTTACTGTTCTCGTGCACCACCATATGGCAACCCATCTGCCCCCAATCAAGGCCATAATACGCAATTTTAATGGCGCTTACCGCCTTAAACGAGATGATATGGAACACATAGATGTAAAGGGTCATTTCGCCACAATGCACAAGAGCGCGCTTCACCATGCCATCGTGCCTATCGAGCCACTTTGCCACATAGTGCGCCATCAAGAAGCCCGCTATGCCCGTAAGCGGAAGTGTGACCACATCTTGCGTCCATGGCGAGAGTGTCATGCCGTGCCATCCAAGTTTTGTGGCCAGGCAAAGAATGCTCAAATAGAGCAACGCCAATGCCCAATGCTCCTTAATACGATGCTCATACGAGCGGTACAGCACACCTACACCAAAGAAGAACACGCCCCAGCATTCACGAATGCCACCTTGCACCACATTCACCACTTTCAAGCCATTGCCAATCTTCAGCAGAGCAAAACCCAATGCGCCAATGCAAATCAGTGCTACGATGCCATTGCCTCGAAGGCACTTCCATCGGCCTTCAAGGGCATAATAAAGAGCCAAAAACAAGATGCTCGATATCAGAAGCGCACGGAAAAACCAGAACGCGCCAGCCAAAAACTCGTCGTAGCCCGACATGGATGTAACGATGCTAACCGCGCGCTGAAGGAAAGTATGAAGATTGTAGGGGTGTGTTACACCATTCTCCCAGTTGCCAAACTTTTCGCTCAGCAACCCCACATCGAACATTAGATTGTGAATAATCAAGAAGAAAAGTGCCCACTTCACCATCGGCACATAAAGCCCCTTAAATCGCTTCACCACAAAAGACCAGGGATCCGACAAATATTTGCGACTGAAGAAATAGCCCGCTGTGATAAAAAAGATAGGCATGTGGAAAAGATACACAATGTGCATCAAAAAGCCTGGTCCCTCAGTATGGCCCAGCACCATCAAAATGATGGCTATGCCTTTACATATGGAGATAACGTTGTTGCGCATATCAATTATATTCTGCTACAAAATTACGGCAACATTGCCACTTTAGCAAATTTCATTTGCCTGTGCGCATTTTTTGCAGTAACTTTACACTAAAGATAAACAAAACTCCAACTTTTAAACTAAGAATAAATGAAACGAAATTTTCTACTTCTCGTTGCAGCCCTTGGCACCGCTGTAAGCGCATTTGCCTGGGGACAAAAAGGACACGACGTAACGGCATATATTGCCGAGCAACATCTCTCAGAACAAGTTAAGGCAAAAGTGGAAGCGGCGCTCGACGGCCATTCGTTGGTGTACTATTCCAACTGGCTCGACAATGCCAGCAACACTCCTGAATATCGCTATACCAAAACCTGGCACTACAAGAACGTGGAAGACGGACAAGCATACGAATCTGCACCAGCCATCTCAACTGGAGACGTGGTATGGGCTATCAAAGACATAGTGAACAAACTCAAAAATGGCAACCTCAGCCATGAAGATGAAAATATAGCGCTCCGTATGCTCATCCATCTTGTGGGCGATTTGCATCAGCCTTTGCACATGGGCCACAAAGTGGACCTCGGCGGCAACAAAATCAAGATTTTCAGCTTCAATCGCGACACCAACCTCCACAGCTATTGGGACAGCGAAATCGTGGATTTCGTTCACAAATGGAGCTACAGCGAATGGCAATTCCAAATCGACCGCGCCTCTGCCGAAGAAGAAGCAAAAATTGTGGCTGGTGACGTAGATACTTGGGCAAAAGAAAGCATCAGCATCGTGGCTGGCATCTATGCCGACACCCCAGAAGGCTCCCGAGTATCCTACAACTATGGTGCCAAATATGCGCCCGTGGTTGAGCAACAATTCCTCAAAGGCGGCCTTCGCTTAGCCCACCTCCTCAACAGCATCTACAAATAAGCACCCCACAACACAATATACAGCAAGAGCGTGTCCAATCGGCCACGCTCTTTGCTTATTTATTAACGCGATGTTAATCTTTTCGAGTGGAGCGCCAAGCTTTTGGCGACTGCAATTTCAAGCCTTCCCTGCGGAGCGATGAGGTAAAGAGTTCGGCTCCGTGGTAGTTGAGGTGAGTGCAGTTGGCGAAATAGGTAGAGTCGGGGAAAACAAAATTCTCGTAGTCGGCAATCAGAAGTCCCCCCTCCAGGGTGGTGTAGTAATCCCAAGCCTTTGAACGGTCGAAATATTTGCTGCGCTTATATTTTGGATAGTTGACCATCACCAATTGAACACCCTCCTGTTTACAGAGTTGAATAATCCGGTTTAAGTAGTGTGTTTGCAATGTGTAGTGAGCAATCGAATTCTTCGGGGTTGATGTTTTGCCTTTGTTTGCCAGCCTATATTCCAGATTTTTCAATTCCAGAGAGAGATTGTGGTGGTCCCAATGCTCATATCCACCCACTTCCACAGGCTTGAGCATGGCTTGCACATCGTTGATACAATAAAACGAGAGCAAATCGCCCCAATTCATTTGCCACAACCTCGAGAGTAGCTCCTCGTCGGCCAACGCCATGCGCGAACTTTCATAGAGCATAAAATTTGTGTTGATGTTCTCGTCGGGATACGACTCAAAATCCACCATATGAATCACCAGCGTGTCGATTTTGTTTTGTTCAAGCATACGTTTCGCCAACTGATACACGCCGAAGTAGACCTCACCATCGGCACACCGATTTGCCCATCCCGGTAACAACGAATCGCAAATTGCGTCACGCCCGTGCGAATTGCCCAGCACCAGCACTTTCTTATCGGCACCCAAACTGAAGTTGAGCTGGTTCCTCATATGGGCAAGCGTAGCAAACTTCAACCCAAACACCATCAAAATGCTCAGGGGAAATGCCAATGCTATTGTTTTAAGAAAGCGATGTTTCATTTTTTCTAAAATTGGAAATACACAAATGTGCCACCTTCAGGCGAAGCCATAAGAGAAATAGCCACAATCAGTAGCGACACGATGGCCACATCGCGCCACCAGACCGACACTGAGCAACGTAGTTTCTGCATGCCGCCACCCCACTCTTCCACTGCATCTTTCACCACCACAATGATTACAGATATGAGAATCATCAGCAAAGCGAAATGGGTATTTTCATTACCCAGGGTGAAATTTGAAGGATGAAGAGCACGCTTGAAATGAACGACAGCCATTTCTATACTACCGGCACGATAGATAAGACGAGCAAGCGACACAATCACAAAGGTGACTGCCACATGCACACATTTCTCCAATGCTTTAAATTTCTTTTTCTGCCATCCAAGAGCGCGCTCTATGCATAAGCAAAGGCCATGCACGCCACCCCATGCCACATAAGTCCACATGGCACCATGCCACAAGCCACTGGCCAAGAATGTGACCATCAGGTTGAAGTAGACTCGCCATTTTCCACAACGGCTACCACCGAGCG
>JAUNNJ010000075.1 GCA_030531495.1 Bacteroidales bacterium | reverse complement strand
CTTATTTCTCAACTAATATTCTAATATTCTAAAAATATAACTATCTTTGTAGCGCAATACTTGAATGAAAGAATTATAACAATCAAAGGTCATGGTTAGAAAAATCTTACTCGCTATAGCAGTCGCTCTTCCCATGTGCATCTCGGCACAAGTGGTAAAAATTGCAGTGGTCAATGTTCAGGACATCTATAACGCATGCCCGGAGAAGGCTGCGGCCGAAAAAGTGCTCACCGACTTGAGCAATCAATACAAGCAGGAATACAAACTGATGCAAGACGAATTCGGCAAGAAATATGCCGACTATCAGCGCTTGGCCAACGACCCTAAAGTGTCGGCCACTATCAAGGAGCGCCGCATGCAAGATATTCAGAATGAAGACGAGAAAGTGAAGCAATTTCTGCAAAAAGTGGACAAAGAACTTGCCGATAAGAAAGCCGAACTCAACAACGAAATATTTGCAAAAATCAACGCGGCACTGAAATCGGTGGGCGACGCAGGTGCCTTTACCTACATTTTCGACGTGTCGCAAACCCCATTGGCCTACACCGGTGCCACAGCCATCGACCTCACCACCACAGTGAAAGAAGTGATGGGGCTGAAATAATGTGATGGCATAATTAGAGTTAAAATATATAATGCCATGTCCGGCATAAGCACTGGGCATGGCATCTTTTATCAATCATCATTATCCACCTGTTCCCCTTATGAGAATTGGCGTAATCATTTCCACCTACAACAATCCCGTATGGCTTGAAAAGGCGCTATGGGGCTATATGTATCAAACTCGCAAACCCGACGAAATCATCATTGCCGACGACGGGTCGGGACAGGAAACCGCCGACCTGATAGAAGCCTATAAGCAACACTTGCCCCTAAAGCATGTGTGGCATGAAGATGACGGTTTCCGCAAAACCATAATCATGAACAAAGCCATTGCATCTGCCACCGCCGACTATCTCATCTTCACCGACCAGGATTGTGTGCCTCGCCGCGATTTTGTGGAAGTGCACGAAAAGTATGCCGAGAAAGGATATTTCTTGAGCGGGGGAGTGTTTAAGTTGCCAATGAATATCAGTGAGCTGATTTCTCGCGCCGATGTTGAGCATCAGCACGCCTTCTCCCTCAAATGGCTTCGCAATCATGGACTTTCGCTGAATTTCAAGTGCACAAAGCTTTTTGGAAAACCTCGTTTCGCCCGCTTCATGAACTTCATCACCCCAACAAAAGCCACTTGGAATGGTGGCGCTTCAAGTGCTTGGCGTAGCGATTTGATGGCGGCTAATGGTTATGATGAACGCATGAAATACGGGGGCGAAGACCGCGAACTCGGCGAGCGTATGATGAACGCTGGCATCAAGTCGAAGCAAATTCGCTACAGTGCCATTTTGCTCCACCTTCATCACGGTCGTCCGTATGCCAACAAGGAAGGTTGGGATATCAACAACGAAATCAGCCGCCACACACGCAAGCATCGCATCACTCACACCCCCCACGGCATCCAAAAATAGCCCAGCAAGTGCATTGGGGCATGAATAAGAATTTAGTTAACCATTGCGCGAATCATGCCTATGAGAAGCAAAATATTGCCATTTGCTCCTAATGAACTTTCTGGGATAAATCATTACGCCACAGAAAGTGTTTGTGTCTAATTCATTTTCGGGAAAAAAGTATATCCCGCTTGAGTGTGCGCAGTATTGTGGTGTGGCATAAGTGTTAGCTCTGATAGGGTAGTCTATATAGATATGTGTAAATGTGTTAAAAATAGTGGTTAATACTTAAAAAAATGGGGGGGGGTAATTTTATTTTTACTATTTTTGTTTGATGTTATTTCAAATGGGGAACTACATAAATTATACGCATATATTATTCTAAATATCAAAATTTAAAGTGATGAACTGTTTTGTACGAAAATTGATGTTTGCTTTAAGCATTGCATTTGTGACGATCGGCGCAGCAAATGCAGCTTATATTGCAATTAACGAGGAGAATTTCCCGGACCCTGTTTTACGCAAATATTTAACAAATCGTTTCGGCTCGAATGTGGACGACGCCACCAATAATATTTCCCTGACCAGTTGTAGAGGGATTCGTTCCATTAAAGGTATTGAAAAGTTGACTAACCTCCGTGTTTTGCAAATTTGCGACGAGGGTAATGGAGCTGCAGAAGATGACATGAACAAAATTGGCAGCTCAACTATTGACCTCAGTGTGTTTCCAAATCTACAAACGTTTGTGTATTGTCACGACAAGAACTTCACATCTGTTGACTTCAGCAAAAACACAAAGCTGACCACTATCGACCTTTACAACTGCGGGTTGACATCTATCGACGTGAGCATGCTGCCGAAGTTGAAAACTCTACAAATCGACAACAACTATTGCACCGCTCTGAATGTGACAAAAAATCCTGCCTTAGAGACTTTAAATTTCAACTACAACAAGGTTCTTCATGTTGACTTATCAAACAATGAAGAATTAACAAATCTTGCTTGCGGTTATGCCGGGCTTGCCTACTTGGATGTATCGAACAATTATTATCTGGAACAATTGTATTGCGAGAACAACCAAATCAGCCGTCTCGAGTTGGACAACAACCCCTACCTCGAACAGGTATACTGCGACCAAAACCGGTTGCTCCAGTTGAGCAAAATTGGCAGCATAAAAGATGTCGGCTTCAACAGCTTTCACGGACAAGAGCGCAAGCTGCCAGCCATGTTGGTGGAGCGCAATGGCAAGAAGGTGTATGCCGTGAAACTGCCATGGGGCGTTGTGGAAAACGGTGAAGTGTTTGTCGACAAGATTACCAATGTGCTGACGACAGGAGTGGAAAAGGTGACAGAAGTAATCAACGGAAAGACCACCACCACCTTCTACTTCGAGCAATGGAAAGACAGCTTTAAATACAACTACGCGATTACAGATTTCTCGGTAGATATGGACGTAACCGTCACGCCCACCAACGACTACCACTCGCGCTTCATCCCATCCGAAAAGGTGAACTCATATTTCAACAAGCTCGTGTTTAACGTTCGCCCCGACGATGGCGAAACCCGAACAATAGTGCGAAAAAACATGGCTACCGGTGCAGTGACCGAAATTGCTACAGTGGCCTATGGCGGCTTGCATGGCCACACCTACACCGTGAACTACACCAGCACCTTGCCTACCGATGTGGACAACGCTTTGCGCTTCAACGCCGAGGCTCCCACGCTAACAGGCGAAACAGCCGACGGAACAACAGTGACCGACTTCTTTACGGCTTCTACCGCCGACGGTGGCGACAAAGCAGGCGTGTATCTTTACTACATGAAAGAAGAACCACAAGCCGACCCTGTGGAAGTGCCCGTATATGCCGGCAAGGCAACGGCCACCATATATGTTGATGCTGAATCCGGAAAAACTGGCTACACACTCGACGAAATCACTGCCGACACCGACCATCATCTCAGCACCGCCCAAGTGGCGCGCGTAAGCCACAACCAGATTACCGACCGGTTCTACGATGCTACAAAGGTCTACTTGAACAACGTGGAAAAGGCAAATATCGACGACAAGAACCCATACATTGAATTAGACAATGTGGAACTCGGAGCCGACAACATTTTCGCTTGCGAACTGGTGGCTATCTGGCCCAACCAGACCAACACCTACGGAACCGACGAAGTGAACATCGCATTTGCCGAACTCGACGCTGAAGCGCGCGATAAAAAGCAAACAGAAAAGGTATTCCACACCGCCAGCCATTACTATAGCTGCCTTATCGATGCCACTCTCTATGGCGAGAATGCCAACACCACCGGCGGCGGTATGCGCGCATGGCGCACCATCAGCGACCCGGATGAAGAATTCGAAGCTCTCGCCACTCGTGGACAAGACTATCTGTTCGACGAAAAAATGGGTTTGACAGAGAACCAGAAATCTTTCACCGCTATCGGTGGTGAAGAAATTAAATTTACCGATGGCTCTGGATTTGAACACTCCTTCTTAAAAGGCACTGTGGGCTCAAGCAGCGAAAAACCAACGGCAACGTACGTGATTCGCGCCTACTTTAAGAACCCAACACCGAATGCCGCAAGCAATGAGAGCGCAGCTCCCGCCCAAGAACTCTACTACATTGCAGAGAAGACTCTTAAGGTGGACTTCGATAACGATGTGACGACTGGCTTGCGTGAAGTGGCTGGTGTGCGTGAAGTGGCAGGCGTGACCTACTACAACCTCGCCGGTGTGGCAAGCGCTCAACCACACGATGGCGCCAATATCGTGGTTACCCGTTACACCGACGGCACTACCTCTACCAAGAAATTGATGAAATAACCCTTCCTAAAGAAACGTCATACAATACAATTCAGCGCCGCAAGATAAGTTGAAGTCTTGCGGCGCTGTGTTTTTTTAGTCAACAATATTTTCTTTGTCACATGGTGGTGGAGATGCGAGTCAGAATTGCAATGGCACACAATATGATGACAGCAATGCTGCCAATCTATACATCTGTCAGCAAGAATGCCATATACATTGGCATAGTGAGTAGGTTATCTTTCCGCCCGATGTTATAATTACCTAATTTCAACGCACTATCTACGTGGTATTTGTCGTTGTTCTTCAGTACGGTACGAACAGATTTAGCGTTTCCTGTAGTAGCCTTGCATTCTACAGGGGTACATTTGCCTTTGTAGCGTATCAAGAAGTCAAGTTCCACACCTCCATCTTTGTGGTAATAATACAATTTGCGTTCCATCTTACCGAAAATGTCAGCAACCAGATTCTCAAAGATAGCCCCCTTGTAACTGAGCAAATCTCCTGCAAGAATACTTGACTGAGTTCCCTCTTCGAGCATGGCGATGAACAATCCAATATCTGCCATGTAAACCTTGAACTCGCTTTGTATCTTGTTGCCATCCAAAGGAAGTTCGGTTACTTCTGTATTGTAACATCTTCGTATGATTCCTGCATCCTCTATCCACTGAAGACTTCCCATATAGTCGCGACCACGCGCTCCTGGACGAACAACTGAATAGGTAAACTTCTTGTACTCACGAGCCAACTGGGCTGGTATCGACTCAAAGCATTCACGGATTCGTGATTTGTCAGCCGCAAGAGCATACTGCACCATGTCAGATTTGTATTCATCAATTATGTGTCTCTGCACAGCAAGCACCTTGCCTATCTGTTTTGTTTCAAGAAAGGTGTTGACAGCTTCTGGCATACCGCCCACCACAACATACTGATGAAGTAGTTCGCGGAAACGCTCATGTAATGCTTCTTCTACAGGCATTTCGGATGTAAGACATTTCTTCATGTAATCTATATGAACCTTCTTGATACCGTTAGCCCATAGCCACTCTTCGAAATCCATCGGATACATGTTGACGATTTCCTCAAATCCGACAGGTATCGAGGCTTCTTTCTCCTCTTTTTCCTCCTCTTTTGTTTTGTAGCCGTTGACCCCCAGTAGCGAACCGGTACACATCACTTCATATCGACCATCAAGATGAAAGTATTTGAGCGAGCCTCTCGCACATGGGCAATCCTGTATTTCATCAAACACGAAGCACGTTTCGCCTTCTTCAATCTCTGCACTTGGCATGGCGGCGGTAAGGCGCATGATGATAGAATCCACTTCCAAATTGGGAGTGAAGAACTTCTTGTAGTCAGGATTCTTGTGGAAGTCGAGATAAACCACGTTCTTAAAGTGCTTCTCGGCAAAATCCACTACGCTGCTGGTCTTGCCACATTGACGCACCCCCTTTACCACAATGGGCTTATGCGAGGGGGCGTCCAACCATGCTTTTAGACGATTCTCTATCTTTCTTTTGTACATGTGTTACACATTTTCTACCCGAGTTTTTGCTTTTGTTACCACATTTTCCACCCGAGTTTTGATGTAAAATTACACATTTTCCTTGAAATACAAGTATAAAATCCCCAAAAAGATGCGAAACTATGCTTTTTGTTGGTCAACAAGTGTTTCTTTGCTACATGGTGGTGATGATGCGGGTGTAGACAACTGCTGGGGCCGACATATCGCCTGCTTTACGCACAATCACTTTCTCGGGAAGGATTTTCACGATGTCGTCGGCGCTTTCTTCAAATTGCTTGGTGGATTGCTTAATCATGCTTTCGAGTTGCGACGACATTTGTCCGATAATCATTTGCGAGAACTGGTCCTGCTTTTCGGCCGTTACGCTTTCAATCGAAGCTTCAATGTCGGTGCGCTTTTGCTTGAGCACGAAGTCGTTCACGCTCCATGTGATGGGGCTTTTGAGCTTCACATTCACTTTGAAAGTGTTTTGGTAGTTGCCATTGTCGACAGTGAATTTTGCGGTCACCTTTCCGTCGAACGAGCCGGTGTTGTCGTCGCTGAATTCGGTCACGCCATTCATTTCGAGCGAAATCACCATTCCCATTTTGTTAAACTCTGTTTGTGTGCTGACGTTGTATTTGCCTGCAATTTTCTTCTCTGTGTCGTTGAGTGCCGCCTGAGCCATCACGGTGGCCATCGTCAGCAGCACCACTGCAAATGTTTTGATTTTGTTCATTGTAGATGAATTTTGGGTTAATGGTTCTGTTTGATAGCTGCTTCAAAGAATCGATAGATGCGACTCGCTTCACGCTTTATGCTATCGGCATTGGTGAAGAATTCGTCTGGATTCTTTTTAGGAAGGGTCTTATGAAGTTTGCCCTCTGCAAAATAGAAGGTGTATTCGCCATCAGGACCTTTGGCGTGGCATTTCAGAGGAGCTCCCGACTCGTCGAATAGATATTCTAATTCATATTCCATAGCGGCTACATTGTAGGTGTGCTTCGCCAGATAAAGCACATTGGTGTAGCCTTCCTCGTTGTCGTCGAGTGTGAAATAGAGTGTCACATCTTCTTTGTGTCGGCCACTGCCGGGCCACATCTGGTCGATGTGGAGTGTGGCCATATTGCGTGCCATTTCCTCCTCATCGCCCATGGCGATGGTCTGCTGAGCTTCGCTATACTTTTTCTCGATGGCGCGTATGTGCGCGTCGGCACGTTGGGCTCGGGCATCGAGCGCGGCACCTGTTGCCAGTAAGATGAGCGTGATTGCAAGAATTGTTTTTTTCATATTGGATGCAAAGTTGGTTGTTACACCCACAAAGATAATTATAATTTCAGAAATAAGAAGACTCTTTTGGTAATTTAGAGAATGAGTATCGAAAATCGGGATAGGTGTGGCTGAGGGGAATCGAAACACCGTTTTGCCATTGCTGCCGCCTCTCGTTTTCCCTATCTTCGCACCAGAGTTCTTTGGCATGTTGGTGACAAAAATCAAGGTGTTTCGCTCAAAACACGTAAAGTGTTGCGATTTCCGATTTTGACCAAAAAATAGGCGGTTTTTGGTCAAAAAGCGAAATTGGAATGGGTGTTTCGGGTGTGCGCGTCGGTGCCAACCTGTTTCCCTTCCAAGCGCCATCAGCCACGCCTTGCTCCTCGGTTATCCTTTTCGTCATAATTCTATTTTAATTTCTGTTGCCTCCATAGGGGGGCAGGGTGCAAAAAAAAAGGCCCTTATTCATCACGAACCGGGGACTTTTGAATTTTATGAATAGAATCTGTATAGAAAAGTGCAATATAAAATGTTGTCTTTGTCTTTTTGCACTGCAAAGTTATAAACATTTTTGGTCATGGCAAAATCTTTTTGTGTTATTTTTTGCTAAATGTGCGAGATGTACTATTTTTTTCCCGAAAAGTAACAATTTAGGGAGTGAAATCCACTATCTTTGTACCCACAAACCAATAGTGGCACATTTGTTGCAATAGTATATCACAGATGACGAAGCGTATTTTAACATATTTGATGATAGTGCTTGGAGCATGCTTGGGTGCAAGTGCACAGACTGATTCCACCATTCGTGTGAGTCTGGTGACGATGTATCCAGGCAGCGAAGTGTACGAACTCTATGGTCACACCGAACTGCGCGTGATTGATGAGCATGGCGACTATTTTTTCAACTATGGCTTGTTCGATTTCAATGCCCCTGGCTTTGTGTATCGTTTCGTGAAGGGTGAAACTGATTATCTGTGTGGCGCTATTCCTGCATCGTTTGCACTCAGAGGTTATGAAGGTCGCCGTGTGGTGGAGCAAGAACTCAATCTCACTCCGGCTCAAGCGCAGCAAGTGCGCGATTTGCTTTTTGAAAATGCAAAACCGGAGAACGCTACTTATCGCTATAAGTTTGTGACCGACAATTGCGCCACTCGTCCTCGCGACATCATAGAGGCTGCTTTGGGCGATGCGATGACATATCACCCCGCGGATTCTGTCAATGTGACATACCGCGACATGATGCATCGCTACAATGGCAATTATTCTTGGAACCGATTGGGTATTGATTTGGCTTTAGGATGCAATCTCGATACCGTGATTACTTATCGCCAAACTATGTTTGCTCCATTGGTGCTGATGGACGCTGTTTCGCGCGCAACAGTGAAGACCGCGAATGGGGGAGAGGCACCGCTCGTCAAATCCACTCTTACGCTAATCGACGGACCGGAAGAGGGGCTCGTTGAACCTCCCACTCCATGGTGGGCTTCACCTCTTATGATGGCGCTTGTGCTGCTTGCGCTCACTGTGGGCGTGTCGGTGCGTGACTATCGACGCCTTAAGGTGAGCCGCTGGTTCGATATTGTGCTGTTTGTGCCCTATGCGCTCTTTGGATGTGTGATGTTCTTCCTGGTGTTTGTCTCTATTCACGAGTTCACATCGCCCAACTATCATGCGCTCTGGTTGCACCCGCTCTACGTTTTGTTGGCAGTTCTGCCATGGATTGCGAAGGCGGAAAAGACGCTCAAGGCAGTGCACGCTGCCAACATTGTGTGGCTTGCGGTGCTGGTGCTACTACTTGCCACAGGCATTTTGTCGCAAGAAATTCCGTTGATTTTCTATCTGCTGATGGTGGTGCCAATCGTACGCTCTATTAGTTATTTGCTTATTAATCGCTTATGCAGTCGCACAACAGACAAATAAATCGCCTTCTCACATCGATTATGGCTTCCATGGTGGTGCTTTCCGCTATGGCTGCTGTAGAGGTGCGTGTGCCCAGTGAAGATGTTGAGGTGATAGTGAACCAACTTCGGTCCGACTGCACTCTCCTGCTATCTGACCGCGAGGGGCAAGAAGCGCTTGGCCGGCTGCTCCGTCATCCCAAAGGCCAGGCTTTGGTGCGTGCCATTAAAGGCATTTCGCAAAAGCGTATTGGGGGCGAACTGAAATGCCCGAAATCGGTGGCGGCGACGCTTCCGCAGTTGCTCGTTCCTTCAACCGCAAAATCATTACAATTCACCAATATACCCATTGAATCGGCTCTGCTTGCACCGGCATCGAAGAGCCAATTGAGAGTGCGAGCTCCCAGTATTGTTCTGATTTAGCCTCTAAACAACTGGTTTCGGGGCGAAATCACTGTGTTTTTCAACTATTTTTATTATCTTTGTAACTCATTATGCAGTGCTCCGCGGCGCGGCCAAATGGCAGCGGCGTGGCAGTGCAGTAAATATGTAAAAAAACAAAACAATACAATATATATGGGATTAAATGACTTTTTAAAATCGATGTTCGGTAGCAAGAGCGACCGCGACTTGAAGAAACTGCGTCCTATCGTGCAGAAAATCAAGGATGTGTACCCTTCAATCGAAGCTCTTTCTAACGACGAACTTCGTGCGCGTGTCACTGCTATCCGCCAAGAAATTCAGGATTATGTGCAACCACAGCGCGACGAAATCGCACAAATTAAAGTTGAGGTAGAAGAACTTGAATTTGAAAAGCGTCAGCCACTTTGGGACAAGGTGGACAAACTTCAGAAAGAAGTGCTCGATCGCATTCAGGAAAAACTTGATGAAGTGCTTCCTGAAGTGTTTGCTATCGTGAAAGATACTGCTCGCCGTTTCGCACAAAACGAAACTGTGGAAGTGACCGCAACCGACTTCGACCGTCAATTGGCTGCTGAAGGTCGCGACTTCCTCACCATTGAAGGCGACAAGGCCACTTACTATAACCACTGGGTGGCTGGTGGTAACGAGGTAACTTGGGACATGATTCACTACGATGTACAGCTCATTGGTGGTATTGTGCTTCACCAAGGTAAGATTTCGGAAATGGCTACCGGTGAAGGTAAAACCCTCGTGGGTACGCTGCCTGTGTTCTTGAACGCACTTGGTGGCAATGGTGTGCACATGGTCACCGTGAACGACTACCTCGCTAAGCGTGACTCGGAGTGGATGGGTCCTCTCTACATGTTCCACGGCATCAGCGTGGCTTGTATCGACAAGACTCGCCCTAACTCGCCTGAGCGTCGTGCAGCCTACAATTGCGACATTACTTTCGGTACGAACAGCGAATTCGGTTTCGACTACCTTCGCGACAATATGTGTATGAGCCCAGAAGAAATGGTGCAGCGTCCACACAACTTCGCCATCGTGGATGAGGTCGACTCTGTGCTTATCGACGACGCCCGTACACCACTCATCATCTCAGGTCCTGTGGCAAGAGGTGAAGACCAAATGTTCAACGACTTCAAACCAAATGTAGAGCGCGTTTACGATGCTCAACGCCGACTCGTCACTCAATTGCTCGCCGACTCTAAACGAATGATGGCAAGCGACGACGACAAGGTGTTTGAAGAAGGTGTATTGTTGCTCTATCGTGCGCATAAAGGTCTTCCAAAATACAAACCACTGATCAAGTATCTCTCAGAAGAAGGCGTGAAGCAGTCGATGATGAAAATCGAGGCTAAGTATATGCAAGACAACAGCCGCGATATGCACATCGTCACCGACCCTCTCTACTTCATCATTGAAGAACAAAACAACACTGTAGAACTCACCGATAAGGGTATCGATGTGCTCACTAAGGGTACTGAAGACCCTAAGTTCTTCGTGCTTCCTGATATTGCAAGCGAACTTTCGGCAGTGACCAACGAGCCTCTTACCGATGAGGAAAAGGTGGCTAAGCGCGACCAATTGTTGCAAAACTACTCACTGAAGGCAGAACGCGTGCACACTGTTACACAGTTGCTCAAGGCTTACACTCTCTTCAACCGCGACGACGAATATATCGTTGATGAAGAAGGTAAGGTGAAGATTGTGGACGAACAAACTGGCCGCATCATGGAAGGTCGTCGCTATAGCGATGGTTTGCACCAGGCTATTGAAGCGAAGGAAGGTGTGAATGTGGAAGCTGCTACACAAACTTTCGCTACCATCACTTTGCAGAACTATTTCCGTATGTACCACAAACTCGCTGGTATGACCGGTACTGCAGAAACCGAGGCTGGTGAATTCTGGGAAATCTACAAACTCGACGTTGTAAACATCCCAACCAACAAGAAGGTGCTCCGCAACGATATGCCTGACCGCGTTTACAAGACTCAAAAAGAGAAATTCAATGCGGTGATTGAAGAAATTGAAAAGATGCGTAATTCGGGCCGTCCTACATTGGTGGGTACTACCTCTGTAGAAATTTCTGAAATGCTCAGCCGTATGCTCCGTTTGCGTCACATTCCACACCAGGTGCTCAATGCAAAACTCCACCAACAAGAAGCCGACATCGTGGCTCAAGCAGGTCAGTCGGTTGATGGTAAGGGTGTTGTGACTATCGCAACCAACATGGCTGGTCGTGGTACCGATATCAAGCTTTCACAAGAAGTGAAGGATGCTGGCGGTTTGGCCATCATCGGTACAGAGCGCCACGAATCTCGTCGTGTCGACCGTCAGCTCCGTGGTCGTGCCGGCCGTCAAGGTGACCCAGGTAGCTCTGTGTTCTTCGTGTCGTTTGAAGACAAGGTGATGCGCCTCTTCGCAAGCGAAAAGATTGTGAAGTTGCTCGACCGCCTTGGCCTTGAAGATGGTGAAGCTATTGAATCGCCAATGGTAACCAAGAGTATTGAAAATGCTCAAAAGCGCGTAGAAGAAAACAACTTTGGTATCCGTAAGCACACTCTTGAATACGACGACGTGATGAATGCTCAGCGTAAGGTGATTTACACCAACCGCCACCACGCTCTCATTGGTGAACGCATTGGCTTGGATATCATCAACACTATCTACGACACTGTAGAAGATGCTGTTGCAAGATTCAACGACTACGAATATGAAGACTTCAAGATGCATGTGATGACCACATTTGCTATTGAGCCTCCATTGGATGAAGATGAATATCGCAAGCTCGACAAGCAAGCCAAGATTGACAAACTCTATAAGGTGGTGACTGAAGCCTTCAACCGCAAGATGGAACGCTTGCGCGAAGTGGCAACTCCTGTTATCAGCCAAATCGCTCAACAACAACTTGAAAATGGCGCTCCTGAGGTGATGGGTCAAATCCGTGTACCTGTTGGCGATGGCAAGCGTATGTTCGGTATCGTAATCGACATCAAGGATGCTTACGAAACTGGTTGCAAGAATCTTGTGAAAGCTTGGCAAAAGGCTGTGCTCCTGCTTTCTATCGATGAAAACTGGAAGGAACACCTTCGCGAACTCGACCAATTGCGTCAATCAGTTCAGAATGCAAGTTACGAGCAGAAGGATCCACTCGTAATCTACAAGGTGGAATCATTCAAGCTCTTCGAATCGATGCTTGGCGTGCTCAACGGCAAGGTGGTGGCTACATTGCTCCGTGGCCAGATTCCTGTTGAGGCAAGCGACCCTGATAGTGTACGCCGAGAAGGCGAACGTGCACCAGAACGCACCAAGCCACAGCAGAAACTGAGCGAAAACCGTGGTGATGATGCGCTTGCAGCTGCAGCAAAGGCTAATGCACAGGCATCGCAATCGGCTTCACCACAAGCAGGTCGCCAACCAAACACTCCAATGGTTGCTGGTCCTAAGGTAATGCCTAACGACCCATGTCCATGCGGTAGTGGTAAGAAGTATAAAAAATGCCACGGCCGATTCGCATAATCTTGTCGGGCAATAAGAAATACATTTAACTGATAGTCGCTTCCTCAGCTCTGCTGAAGGGAGCGACTTTTTTGTGTGAGCCCAGAAAAGTTATTGGTGAGGTGGTTGTGTTTCGGTAATAATCACTAACTTTGCAGTGGGCGGAAAAAAACTGCTTAAGCATTGATATGGAATTTAACTCGTGGTCGTTTGTGATGTTTTTCCCGGTGGTGTGCCTGCTTTATTGGTGCATCAAGGGGCAGCGCTTCCGCAATGTGTTCTTGCTTGCGGCGAGTTACTATTTCTATATGTGCTGGAATGCCAGCTACGGATTGCTGCTGCTCACGAGCACGCTGATTTCCTATGGCGTGGGTTTGCGTATGGAGGGCACTGAAAGCCGCACTCAGCGCAAATGGCTCGTCAGTGCAGGCGTGGTGCTGAATTTGGCGCTCATTGCCTATTTCAAATACGCCAATTTTGGTGTGGAAACCGTGAACTGGGTGATGCAACTGCTGGGCGTGGATATGAATGTGCCGTTGCCCAACATCCTGCTGCCTGTGGGC
>JAUNNJ010000074.1 GCA_030531495.1 Bacteroidales bacterium | reverse complement strand
AATCGGATATAATCGGTGTCAATTGCCCCAACACTCGTTGACTTGCTGCCCTGTGGACTCGTTGACTTTTTGAAAACAATATCCCTTTTTGACATTGTCGCCGCCTTGCTGCATTTCTATCTTCGCAGTAGAGTTCTTTGGCATATTGAATTTTTTATGCGGGGGGGGGTCACTTGAAACATGAAAAGTGTTTCGGTTTTCGATATGGACCAAGAAAGCGGTGGTTTTTGGTCCAAAAGCGAACTAAAAGAAGGTGTTTCAGGTGTTTCAAGTGTTTCGGGTGGTTCCAGTGATTTGTGCTTTGAACATAAGACAGCAAACCATGCTAAACAAAAATTTCTCTCTATCCACACATCATACGCAAAAACCCCTTTTGGGCACATTCAGCGGTTGTGTTCGGCAATTACAAAAAAATAGGCGACGGTGATTTTGCCAACGAAACACTGAAGTAAACCAATAACAGTTATAACGTAAAACCAGAGTCAACTTATTATAGAGATAAGGGGGACTGTGTCATAACACGAAATTGAGTTGTTTTTGTAGGGATGTTCGGCTCGAGCGTCCGCCTTACCACATTGATATGCAAGATATTAGTTGCACGGATACACAAGTCGAGCCCCACCTACAGGACCATGATTATCAATTATGACACAGCCTCATTATAGAGGTAAAGGCAAATCCGGTCAACCTAAATTAGGACACCTCCCTCACTCCCCAACGATGGCATGAAGCCTACTCTCAAAAAACACGAAACAGCCTTTAAACCCAGATAGTTTATCAGAGCATATAGATAAGATTTTAGTTTATCTTAGTGTCGGGATTTGCGCTATCTTGAGCGAGCATAGGGGTTCCGATGTGAACGAAAGATAGCACAAATCATGCTTATAGGAAACAAAATATTGCCATTTGTTCCTGATGAACTTTCTGAGGCAAATAGAGAATTTTTTCGCTATTTCTCTTGCAAGTGCCACATTAAATAGGTAATTTTGTAAACTATTGTGCGCACGTGCGTAAATAGGGATGCTGCGCTATTCCCTGAAGCATGGCAAAAGTGGCAAGCAAACAATTTATAACTAAATAATTATTAATAACTTAATTTTTCTAAACTACTATGTGGTTAACTAATTCTTCTGTGGGACGTAAGGTGGTGATGAGTGTCACCGGCCTTTTCTTAGTCCTTTTCGTGACCTTTCACGCGCTGATGAATGCTGTGGCTATCTTGTCGTTCTCTGCGTATGACAAGATTTGCGAATTCCTCGGTGCTAATTGGTACGCTGTACTTGGTACTGCAGTGATCGCTGGCGGTATGATGGTTCACATCATCTACGCTTTCTGGCTCACTTACCAAAACCGCAAAGCACGCGGTGGCGACCGTTACGCTATTTCTAAAAACTGGAAGAGCGTGACATGGGCATCTCAAAACATGCTCGTTCTCGGTCTCATCGTGTTCTGCTTCATGGTGCTTCACTTGGTTCAATTCTGGGCAAAAATGCAGGTTCCAGAACTCCTCGGTGAACACGTAATGAACGGTAAGTTCTACCTCCAAGCTGTATTCAGCCAAGTATGGGTTCTTCCTGTTTACCTCGTTGGCTTTGCTGCAATCTGGATGCACATCACCCACGGTTTCTGGAGCGCATTCCAAACCCTCGGTGTGGCTAACGACAAGTGGATTTGCCGCTGGAGAACTATCGCATGCGCATGGGCAACTGTAGTGTTCGTGCTCTTCGCTGTTGAAGCTTGCTACTTCACTTGGTTCTTCGCTTGCTAATTTTTAGCTGAGAAATTTTTTTAACTTCAAAAAGAATTCAAACAATGGAAGAAAATACTAAACTCGCTCAGCCAGTTATCGATTCAAAGATTCCTGAAGGTCCTGTAGCTGAGAAATGGACAAACTATAAAGCTCACCAGAAATTGGTGAACCCTGCCAACAAGCGTAAACTCGACATCATCGTTGTAGGTACTGGTTTGGCAGGTGCATCAGCAGCTTCTACACTCGCAGAAATGGGCTTCAACGTGCTCAACTTCTGCATCCAAGACTCTCCTCGCCGCGCTCACTCTATCGCTGCTCAAGGTGGTATCAATGCTGCTAAGAACTATCAAAACGACGGCGACTCTATCTATCGCCTTTTCTACGACACAGTAAAGGGTGGCGACTACCGCGCTCGCGAAGCTAACGTTTATCGCCTCGCTGAAGTGTCTAACAACATTATCGACCAATGCGTTGAACAAGGCGTGCCTTTCGCTCGCGAATATGGTGGCACTCTTGCAAACCGCTCATTCGGTGGTGCGCAAGTTAGCCGTACTTTCTACGCTAAGGGTCAAACCGGTCAACAACTTCTACTCGGCGCTTACAGCTCACTCAACCGCCAAATCCAAATGGGTAAGGTAAAGAGCTTCAACCGCTACGAAATGCACGATGTAGTAATGATTGGCGACCGCGCTCGTGGTATCATCGCTAAGAACTTGGTAACTGGTAAGTTTGAACGCTTTGCTGCTCACGCAGTGGTTATCGCTACTGGTGGTTATGGCAACGCTTACTTCCTTTCTACCAACGCTATGGCATGTAACTGCTCTGCAGCTATCGCTTGCTACCGCAAGGGTGCTTACTTCGCAAACCCAGCATACGTTCAAATCCACCCAACTTGTATCCCACGCCACGGCGACAAGCAATCAAAGCTCACTTTGATGTCGGAATCTCTCCGTAACGATGGTCGCATCTGGGTTCCAAAGAACCTTGAAGACGCCAAGGCTATTCAAGCTGGTACTAAGAAGGGTAGCGATATCCCAGAAGAAGAACGCGACTACTACTTGGAACGCCGTTACCCAGCATTCGGTAACCTCGTGCCTCGCGACGTGGCTTCTCGTGCTGCTAAGGAACGTTGCGACAAGGGCTACGGTGTGAACAACACTGGCCAAGCTGTGTTCCTCGACTTCTCTGAAGCTATCAACCGCCTCGGCATCGACGTAGTTCGTCAACGCTATGGCAACCTCTTCGATATGTACGAAGAAATCACCGACGTTAACCCTGGTGAACTCGCTAACACTATCGACGGTGTAAACTACTACAACCCAATGATGATTTATCCTGCTATCCACTACACTATGGGTGGTATCTGGGTTGACTATGAACTCCAAACCAGTGTTAAGGGTCTGTTCGCAATCGGTGAATGTAACTTCTCTGATCACGGTGCTAACCGCCTCGGTGCTTCTGCATTGATGCAAGGTTTGGCCGACGGTTACTTCGTATTGCCTTACACTATCCAAAACTACCTCAGCGACCAAATCCAAGTTCCTCGCTTTAGCACCGACGCTCCTGAATTCGTGGCTGCAGAAAAGGCTTGTATCGCTGAAGAAGAACGCTTGATGGCTATCGGCGGCAAGCGCTCTGTAGACTCAATCCACAAGGAATTGGGCAACATCCTTTGGGAACATGTTGGTATGGGTCGTACTAAGGAAGGTCTTGAAACCGCTCTCACTAAGCTCAAAGAACTCCGCAAGGAATTCAACTCTAACCTCTACATCCCTGGAACAGTGGGTGAAGGTATGAACATCGAGCTCGACAAGGCATTCCGTCTGCAAGACTTCATCACTATGGGTGAACTTATCGCTTACGATGCACTCAACCGCAACGAATCTTGTGGTGGACACTTCCGTGAAGAATTCCAAACTGAAGAAGGCGAAGCTAAGCGCGACGACGAAAACTTCTTCTATGTTTCTTGCTGGGACTACCAAGGCAGCGACGACAACGCTCCTAAGCTCATCAAGGAACCTCTCCACTACGAAGCAATCAAGGTTCAAACTCGTAACTACAAGTCATAATCCAACATTTAACTAAGAAAGGAAATTTACAATGGCAAATATGAAAGTAAATCTCAAGATCTGGCGTCAAGCAGATCCTAAGGCTCAAGGTGGTTTCGTAACTTATGAGAATGTTGAAACCGACAGCGACACCTCATTCCTCGAAACTCTCGATATCCTCAACGAAACCCTCGTTGAACAAGGTGAAGAGCCTGTAGTATTCGATCACGACTGCCGCGAAGGTATCTGCGGTATGTGCTCACTCTATATCAATGGTCACCCACACGGCCCTGCAACTGGCGCTACCACTTGCCAGCTCTACATGCGCCGCTTCCAGGATGGCGAAACAATCACAGTAGAACCTTGGCGTTCTGCAGCATTCCCTGTAATCAAGGACCTTATGGTTGACCGCAACGCTTTCGACAAGATTCAACAAGCAGGTGGTTACGTAAGTTTCAACTGCGGTGGTGCTCAAGACGCTAACGCTCTTCCAATCTCTAAGGAAGTGGCCGACGAAGCTATGGACTCTGCTACTTGCGTAGGTTGTGGCGCTTGCGTTGCAGCTTGTAAGAACGGCTCTGCTATGCTCTTCGTTTCTGCTAAGGTGAGCCAATTCGCACTCCTCCCACAAGGCAAGACCGAGGCTAAGCGCCGCGTGAAAGCTATGGTGGCCAAGATGGATGAACTCGGTTTCGGTAACTGTACCAACACTGGTGCTTGCGCTGCTGAATGTCCTAAGAACATCAAGCTCAGCAACATCAGCCGCCTCAACCGCGAATTCCTCTGCGCTAAGGTGAGCGACTAATCCACATTGCTAATGCGAGCCTTCGGCATCACGCCCAAGGCTACACATTAATATAATAATCGGCTGGAGCTTTTTTGGCTCCAGCCGATTTCCTTTTTCATTCTTACTCAGTTTTTTCCATCATTTTCTCTGTACTAAAAGAAAATTCACTATATTTGCATATTGAAGAAAAAAATCATACAAATCCACACAACTATGAAGTACTACCTCACCAACAATGGCCAGCAAAGTGGACCATTTGAGCTGCACGAATTATTGCTCAACGGACTCAATGCACAATCTTACGTATGGAATGAAACAATGACCAACTGGGCACCAGCAATGCAAGTGCCAGAAGTGGCAGCACTCTTGCAACAACCCCAAACACCCCCACCCCCTTACGGTCAACCATACCAACAACAAGCATACGGCCAACCACAGCAGCCTTATCAACAACCAGCATACGGTCAGCCACAACCTGGTTATCAACAACCATACCAGCAACCCTACCAACAACCATATCAGCAGCCAATGCGCGACCCAAAAGAAGTGGGATTCGTGGATGCGCTGAAAATTTGCTTCTCAAAATATGTTGATTTCACAGGACGCGCACGCCGCTCTGAATTCTGGTATTTCGTTCTGTGGAACACAATTTTCTCCTTAGTCACCTGCGGCATCGCTAATATCGTCTTTTTCATCCCTTCTATTGCTGTAACATTCCGCAGACTGCACGACACTGGCCGAAGCGGTTGGTGGTACGGCGGCGGCATGATAGGTGCTGGCATTTTTTATATTATATTATTAGTCGCAATTTTTAACGGAGCCAGCAGATACAGTTATGGCTATGGAGGAGTAGATAGCGCCCTTGCTGCAGTCGGTATTGTTGCCGGTGTTTTCTACATTCTCCTGTTTATTTGGGCCATTACCATGTTTGTATTCAGTGTGATGGACTCTCAACCTGGCGACAACAAATACGGCCCTAACCCAAAATATTGATAGAATTCAACCACTAAACATAACAATCATGAAGTATTACATTACCAACAACGGACAACAAAGCGGACCATTCGAGCTACACGAACTGTTGCTCAACGGACTCAACGCACAATCATACGTGTGGAACGAAACCATGCCCAACTGGCAGCCCGCCATGCAAGTACCAGAAGTGGCAGCACTCTTGCAACAACCCCAAACACCCCCACCAGCATATGGTCAACCATACCAACAACAAGCATACGGCCAACCACAGCAGCCGTATCAACAACCTGCATACGGCCAACCACAACCTGGTTATCAACAGCCATATCAGCAGCAACCTCGCTCCATGGATTTCGGCGAAGCTATTAAGGTTTGCTTCAACAAATTCGCAGATTTCAATGGTCGTGCACGCCGCTCCGAATTTTGGTGGTTCCAACTGCTTTGCTACCTCGTGAGCTCTTTCACTTGTGGTTTCGCAGGAATTGTTTTTCTAATTCCCGTGCTATCCTCTGGAGCACGCCGCCTTCACGACACAGGACGAAGCGGATGGTGGCAATTGCTACAGTTCATCCCCATTGTGGGAATCATCATACTCATCATCTGGTGGGTAGAAGATAGCGCTCCCAACCAAAACGAATACGGTCCAAATCCTAAATATTGATAAAGAATTTTCAATCATTATATTCAGCTCCACAGTTCTTTTGGCTGTGGAGTTTTTTTGTAAAGAGATGATAATTTATGGAGGAAAAGTGGTATATTTGCAATTGAGAAAACAACTGAATCAGAACTTCACATGAATTACTTCCTTGTCAACAATGAGCAACAAAGTGGACCATTCGAGCTCGACGAACTGATAGAAAATGGGCTAAACGAGAATTCTTTCGTTTGGACGGAGTCGATGCCCGACTGGGCACCAGCCATGCAAGTACCTGAAGTGGCAGCACTATTGCCGCAGAAGCAAATAGCGCCCTCAGGTTTCGAGCCTGTGGATAACGCAGCAACGCCCGCAACCAGCAAAAATGTGGGATGCATAGATGCGCTCAAAATCTGCTTCTCCAAATATGCAGTTTTTGAAGGTCGCGCCCGCCGCTCGGAGTATTGGTGGTTTGCGATGTGGTACTACGTCATTTCCTTCTTCACCTGCTGCTTGGGCAGCTTGGTGCTTCTGATTCCCATGATTGCTGTCACCTTCCGCCGCATGCACGACACAGGACGTAGCGGATGGTGGGCAGGAGCCTACTGGGCAGCGAACATCCTGCTAATAGTGCTCACTGAATTAAGAATGGTCATCACCATTCCTCAAAGCATCATATCACCCACAGCAATGGCCGTAGTTGTTTTCGCTGTTGTGACTCTCATTTTCACTTTAGGTGACTCCCAACCCGGCACAAACGAATACGGCCCAAATCCCAAAAACTAACCGACACCCAACCGTTGAAGCCAATTAATGCAGAGAGTGTATTTCGATCGAAATCAGATAAAGTATGGGTAAAAAGGGCATCGGCGAAAATTGGGAGCCGTATAATTTTGCCCATTCACATAAATTGAGTAATTTTGAATGATAAAATAGATTTTAACTACAAGAACTCTATAACTAAATCAAAACTACAAAATGATTTATCCAATTTTAACCCCAGAAGAAGCTGCCGAATACATCCAAAATGGCATGAATGTCGGTGTATCTGGTTTTACAATCCCTGGCAATGTGAAGGTGATTCCACCTGCAATTGCAAAAAAAGCTATCCGCGAACACGAAGCTGGCCGCGAATTCAAAATCAACATCTATAGCGGTGCATCGACCAACGATTACACCGATGGTGAACTTTCTCGCGCTCACGCTCTCAACTATCGCACTCCTTATCAATCACTCCCTGAAGTTCGCAACCGTATCAATGCTGGCGAAGTGCACTACAACGACCGCCACTTGAGCGAACTCGCACAAGAATTCCGCTATGGCTACTACGGCAAGATGGATGTTGCGCTCATTGAAGCACAAAGCATCACCGACGATGGCGAAATCGTGCTCGGTACAGCTGTTGGCAACTCTCCAACTTGGCTCCAAATTGCCGACAAGGTGATTATCGAGCTCAACGACCAAATTCCAGAATGCATCCAAGGTCTGCACGACTGCTACGTTCCACTCGATCCTCCTTGCCGTCGTGAAATTCCTATCTATACTGCTCACGACCGTGCTGGCAAGCCTACTGCACACGTCGACCCTAAGAAGGTGCTTGGCGTAGTAAAAACCAGCATGCCTCTCGGTATGCCAGGCAAGTTCACTCCAGTGGACGAGCAAACCGCTATGATTGGTAAGAATGTGTGCGCATTCTTGGTTGACGAAATGAAGAATGGCCGTATGCCAAAAACATTCCTCCCAATCCAATCAGGTGTTGGTAACATTGCAAACGCCGTGCTCAACGCACTTGAAGAAAGCACCGAAATCCCACCATTCGAAATGTACACCGAAGTGATGCAAGACAGCGTGCTCGGTTTGCTCAAGAGTGGTCGTTGCAAGTTTGCAAGTACTTGCTCTCTCACCCTTTCTGCTACAGCGATGGCCGACTTGTTTGAAAACATCGACACACTTCACGACAAGATTGTGCTCCGCCCTGCAGAAATCAGCAACCACCCAGAAGTTATCCGCCGTATCGGTGTAGTGTCGATGAACACTGCAATTGAAGTTGACATCTTCGGTAATGTAAACTCTTCACACGTGAACGGTACTCGCTTGATGAATGGTATCGGTGGCAGTGGCGACTTCACTCGCAACGCTTACACCAGTATCTTCATGTGCCCATCTATCAAGAAGGACGACTGCATCAGCACTATCGTGCCTATGGTAACTCACGTGGACCACACTATCCACTCTGTCGACATTATCGTAACCGACCAGGGTGTTGCCGACCTCCGTTTCAAGGACCCATTGCAAGCTGCTGAAGAAATCATCGAAAAGGCTGCTCACCCAACCTATCGTCCATTGCTTCGCGAATATCTTGCCAAAGCTAAAGAAAACGGTGGTGGCCACATCTACCAAAGCCAGAAGTCGGCACTTGAATTCCACCGCGCTCTCGTTGAAGAAGGCGATATGCGTAAAGCAAACTTCAACAAGTAATTCCGATATTTCTATCACTCTCTATATCTTGGAAGCCTCGCAAAATCATGCGGGGCTTTCCTTTTTATCGCCTTCAACGCAATCCCCTTCCATCATCGTAACCTCCAACTTCTTTCAGTTCCATCTCCTATTTTGAGATTTTTTTGTAATTTTGCGGAATCTAACCGACAATACTAATTAATAGAGATAACAGATGAAACGATTTTGCACTATTATGCTCACGGTGCTCATGCTTGCCACAATTTCGCAGGCAGCTGCACCGAAGTTGAAATTCCACGATGCCAAGCAGTTCACCCTTGTGGGCAAACTCATGCCTGGCACACCCAATCCCTACCACCGCATCGACACGGTGAAATACAAAGGATTTGATAAAAAAGAACTCCTGCAGGTACGAGAATCGGCAGGCATGTCGATTGCTTTCAAAACCACAAGCCGCACCATAGCCGTGAAATGCCAATATGGCGAAGTGGAATGGCCACAGAATAGCACAGGCATTGCCGCACATGGTTTCGACCTCTATATCAAGAAAGACGGTGCATGGCGTTGGGCTGGCTCTGGCGCACGCTCACAAGAGACACTCGACAAGGCTCAAAACCTTGTCACCGATATGGATGGCTCAGAGCACGAATGCTTGCTCTATCTGCCACTGTTTGCCGAAATCAATGCCCTTGAAATTGGTATTGACGAAAATGCGAGCATTGAGGCGAGCCCTATTCCATTCCGCCACCGCATTGCCATTTTCGGTTCAAGTTACACACACGGCACCAGCACCAGCCGCCCAGGCCTCACCTACCCAGCACAGTTGGCGCGCCTCACCGGATTGCAGCTTCTCGGCCTCGGGTGCAGCGGCCACAGCAAACTTCAGCCTTATTTTGCTGAAGCACTTGCCGATGTGGAAGCCGATGCCTTCATCTTCGACAGTTTCTCTAACCCAAACGCAAAAGAAATCAAGGAGCGCCTCTTCCCTTTCATTGAGCGCATCCAAAAGGCACATCCCGGCAAACCTCTCATCTTCCAGCAAACCATCGACCGCGAATATCGCACCTTCAACACTGCCCGCGACCGTGGTGAAGCCGAAAAGATTGCAATGGCAGAGCAAATGATGGCAGAAGCCGTAAAAAAATACAAAGATGTGTATTTCATCCATCCTAATGCCACAGCCGGCGACCATGAAGCTTCGGTCGACGGTGTGCACCCCACCAACTATGGCTACACCCTTTGGGCAAAATCCATTGCTCCAGAAATCGTGGCCATCCTTGCCAAATACGGCATCAAATAATCTCCTAAACGGAGATGCCGGGGTAGTAACGAAGTTTCTGAAAAGACACCATCAAATAGCGGAGCTTTGTATTTTCCTGATTTCGGTTGACTGTCAGCGGACGTTATCCCTGGCAAAAGTTGACTCAAAATCAAGGTTCTGTAGGGACGCTCGGCTCGAGCGTCCGGCGCAGCGAATTCGTTATTAATCAACATATTGACTACCGGACGCTCGAGCCGAGCGTCCCTACAAAGCAACTTTGTATTTTGCCACAGCCCTCCGCTTATATTTTAGACGTTTGTGTCGGCTTATCTGCGATGCTTGCCACCACGCTTGCGTTCGACAGAGCGACGAGTGGAATTGCCTCGCTTGCCACGCTGCTGACGGCGTGAAGCCTTGCCGCCCTCATATTCATCGCGGGCGCGGTCTTTCTTGCTCTCCGCAAACTGCATTCGCGATGCCTGCGTGATAGGCGCCTTGTCGATGCGGTGACTGCCAGCAGGATTATGCTCGTCGACCAGCACGAAGTCGAGTTGCTTCTTAATCAGGTCGGCTCGAGCCACCTGAATGGTGATATTGTCGCCCAACTGATATTTACGGTGAGTGCGACGGCCAATCAGGCAATAGTTCTTCTCATCGAATTCGTAGAAGTCGTCATCAAGGTCGCGAACTGGAATCATACCCTCACAGTGGGTTTCGTTCAGCTCCACATACAATCCCCATTCTGTCACACCAGAGATGTGCCCGTCGAACACTTCACCCAAGCGCTCGCCCATAAATTCCACAGCCTTGTACTTGATGCTTGCACGCTCTGCATCGGCAGCGAGTTGCTCCTGTGCGCTCACGTGCTTACATTCATCCTCCAGCGCTGGCAGACTCACGCTACGGCCACCATCGGCATAGCGGTCGAGGAGGCGGTGCACCATCATATCGGGATAGCGGCGGATTGGTGATGTGAAGTGTGTATAGTAGTCGAATGCCAAGCCGTAGTGACCCACATTGGTAGCCGAATAGGTGGCTTTCGCCATTGAGCGGATGGCCAAAATTGAGAGCATTTCCTCTTCTGGGCGTCCTTTCACTTCATCAAGCAGTGCATTGATGCTGCGGTTCACCTCTTTTGTGGTGCCGTTGGTCTTCACCTTGTAGCCGAAATGCGATGCGATGTCGGCGAAGTTTGACAATTTATCGGTGTTGGGCACATCGTGGATGCGGTACACAAACGCCTTTGCGTTTCTGCCCTTCTTCGCCTTTCCGATATGCTCTGCCACCTTCACATTGGCAAGCAGCATAAATTCCTCAATGAGCTTGTTGGCCTCTTTCGATACATGCATGTGCACGCCAATAGGCTTACCGTTTTCATCGATTTCAAACTTCATCTCTTCTCGGTTGAACGCCACAGCGCCATTTTCGAATCGCTGTGCACGCAATTTTTGGGCAAGGTGATGCAAAGTGAGAATTTCCTCTTTCAGGTCGCCTTCGCCAGTTTCTATCACCTCTTGCGCCTCTTCGTAAGAGAATCGGCGGTCGCTCTTAATCACAGTGTGGCAAATTTCGTAACCATGGATTTTTGCATCGTCGTCGAGTTCGAAAATCACCGAATGAGTGAGTTTTTCCTCATCGGGGCGCAGTGAGCAAATAAAATTGCAGAGACGCTCTGGAAGCATAGGCACGGTGCGGTCGACCAGATACACTGATGTGGCGCGGCTCTCTGCCTCTTTTTCAATCACGCTGCCTGGGGTCACATAGTGGGTGACATCGGCAATATGCACACCCACTTCCCAGTGCCCGTTTTCAAGGCGCTGGATAGAGAGCGCATCGTCGAAGTCCTTCGCGTCGGCAGGGTCGATGGTGAAAGTGGTCACGCCACGCATATCGCGGCGGCGCGCAATCTCCTCTTCGCTGATTTCTGCGCTTATCTTGTTGGCAGCCTTCTCCACATTCTGTGGATATTTGTATGGCAAGCCAAACTCTGCCATAATCGCATTGATTTCGGCATTGTTGCTGCCAGCTTCGCCAAGCACGTCAATCACCTCACCAATAGGACTGTTGGCATCCTCTGGCCACTCGATGATTTTCACCACCACCTTGTCGCCAGTCTTGCCGCCCATCGTCTTGTCGGAAGGAATAAAGATATCTGTAGCCAGGAACTTGCTGTCGGTGGCAAGCATCGAGAAGTATTTCTTCACTTGCAGCGTGCCAGTGAACACCTGTTCCTTGCGTTCAAGAATCTTAATAACTTCGGCTTCTGGTTCCATACCTTCGCGGGCAGCGCTAATGTGCACCAGCACACGGTCGCCGTTGAGCGCATGCATAGAGTTGCGCTCAGCCACGAAAATTGGTTTACCGTCGTCATTAGCTGTGTCAACACTGTTCTTGCCATTGCTGCGGCGGATGAAAATGCCCTCCTCCACAGCCGAGCGCATCATCGCTTTAAAGCGGCCCGGAGTCACTTCATTCAGGAAACCGTCGATATGCAGTTCCTCAAGCAGTTCCACCACCAGAGCGCGTTGGCGAGGGGTGTTTGCACCCACCTGTGCCGACACTTGTTTGTAATTGTAAGGGATGTTGTCTTCGGTATTAAAAAAGTTAATCACCTTATCATGGAGCTCCCTACGCTCCATTTTGTAGGATTTCAATTTATCTTTCTTTGCCATAATATTGCAAATTTGGAAGTTGCCATAACCTCGGCAACTTATTATTTTCCGCAAAATTACACATTTTTCACGAACCACCCAACACCTCCCCCACATATCGACCACTTTTCCCCAACTTCCGACCACTACCGCCAAATGTAGCCAAAAGGGGGTTTTGCGTGTGATGCGTGGATGGAGAGAAATTTTTGTTTATCATGGTTTGCTGTTTTATGTTTCTGGTACGAATCACATGAATCACCTGAAACACCCGAAACACCTGATACACCCTTTTTTCTGTTCGCTTTTGGACCAAAATCCGCCTTTTCTTGGTCCAAATCGGAAGTCGGAACAGTTTTCCTATTTCAAGTGAAACAGCTGAACGGGAGTTAAGGAGTGAAGACAGTTATCGCTCCTGCGGAGCTGTGAAGTTAAGACGATACCGAGATGCCAATATGTAAATGAACTCGGTGCGAAGATAGCGGTTTCTGAAGGCGGTGGCAATAGCAAAAAGGGATGTTTTTTAAAAAAGCTAACGAGTCGACGGAGCAATGAGGGTGCGTGGGAGTGGTGCTTCTTGTGCGGGGTGGATGCTGGTGGGATCGCGGACTTTCAGCCCGCTTTATGTTGGCGATTCCTTTTCCCCGGCCTGCAACCGGGGTTATCGTTCGCTTACGCTCACATGTCGGGCCTTCAGCCCTTTCTGAGCTATGGACTTATACCGCAGTCCACGGGTAAATGGGTCAACGATTAATGGATACAAGGTGCATCGCTTTTATCTGACTCAAAACGACTCAAACATGTTTTTGACAAAGTTGAAGGGTCGGTGTTTTAGTTTCCAGTATTCGTGTACGGTTCCCATGCAGAGGCGCTAATAATGAAAAAATGGCAATATTTTAACCTTGCCAACTAATTGTACAACAAGGTGATACAATACTTTTACATCAAAAGTTACTATGTTTGCAGTCGCAAGCGACTGGGCGGAATAAATTG
>JAUNNJ010000073.1 GCA_030531495.1 Bacteroidales bacterium | reverse complement strand
TCTAACTTCTAACATCTAATTTCCAATCTCTTTTCTCTATTTTCTCACTAAACACTTTTAATATAATGCAAAGTTTTTGTAAATTTGCATTGAAGTTCACAACACAGTGACTTACTTGTGTCCTATTCGGCTTCTGCATATAGCACCGATGGCACTTGATTGTTCAACTAAAACTCACACATTTTGGACCCGGACCCTCTTTCGTCAACTTTTTCTCTACTTTGCGACACCAGTAATGCCGCATCCGTTGCAATCAAATTCATCCCACCCACTATCGGTGTCATCATCGCACTCGCTGTAGCATTGATTGCGCTTCTATTTTCTGCATTCAATTCTGGCTCAGAAATCGCTTTTTTTTCGCTCACCAATGAAGAAATTGAAGATATTGAAAGCGAAAACGCCAGAAATAGAATCAAAAATCTACTCTCGAAACCGGAAAAACTTCTTGCCACCATTCTTATCGGCAATAATATTGTGAATGTGCTCATCGTCATTGTGCTCAACTATGCGATGAACAAGATGTTCATATTCAATAGCGGCATAGCCAACTTCATCGTACAGACCGTGATTCTCACATTCCTCATCCTCCTTTTCGGTGAGGTGATTCCAAAACTCTACGCGAGCAACAACAATATGAAGTTTGCCTCTTTTGCCTCCGGCACTATCGGAATGATGATGTCGTTGTTCAGTCCAATATCAAAATTGATGGTAAAGAGCACTTTCATCGTTCGCAAAGCGGTTTCGGTTCATGCCGACGACATCTCAATGGAAGACCTTTCGCGCGCTCTCGAAGCCAGTGATGTGAAGAGCAAGGATGAAAAAGAAATACTCAAAGGCATCCTCACTTTTGGCAACAAGACGGTGTGTGAAATCATGCGTCCTCGCATCGACATCGTCGACATTGATATTGAGAGCAATTTTGACGAAGTGGTAAAAACTGTGGTGGAAAACGGTTATTCACGAATGCCTGTGTATGAAGAGAATCCCGACAATGTGAAAGGTATGCTCTATGCAAAAGACCTTCTCCCCTATATTGGCAAACGCGATAACGACTTTAAATGGCAAGCCTTGATGCGACCAGTTTATTTCGTGCCCGAAACACGCATGATCGACGACTTATTGGAAGATTTCCGCAAAAAGAAAGTGCATATGGCTATCGTGGTCGACGAATTTGGTTGCGTGCAAGGTATCGCCACACTCGAAGATGTGCTTGAAGAAATTGTGGGCGATATCGACGACGAATACGACACCGAAGAAAAATACTACACCAAGGAATCGGAAAACACCTATATCTTCGACGCAAAAACTCCTCTCGACGATTTCTACGAAGCCACAAGCACCGAAGAAAGCGAATTTGAAAACCATTCCGACGAAGTGGAAACCATTGCCGGTTTGCTGCTGAGCATAAAGGGCGATTTCCTGCAGGAAAAAGAAGAAATCAACTGCGGACGATGCAAATTCACCGTATTGAAGGTGAAAAAATATCGCATCGCTAAAGTACGTGTCTTTGTCGAGCCTGTCGAAGAGGATAATAAGAAAGAGTAATGGCTTACGCAGGCACGATATCATTCACCGACGGAACTATTCTGCACCAATGGTTGCTCTCTGAAACTTCGGAGCAACTTGCCAGCATGTGTGTCATGGAAGGTCTCGATGCTTCTTGCGAAGCCAAGGCAGAAAGTCGCAAAAAAGAAATTTTGGGTGAACGACTGCTGATGAAAACCATATTTGGTATCGCCACACCCATTCTCCACAACACCGACCGCCAGCCCTACATAGACAACAGCAACATCCACATTTCTATTGCGCACACAAAGGGCTATCTGGGCATAGCATTGAACCACCACCACAGCATGGGGATAGATGTGGAGCAATACCGCCGAAGGGTGTTGGGCGTGCGCGAAGCGTTCCTCAACGAGGCTGAACAGCAATGGTTGAAGGCCGACGACGAACTTGCCCATATGATTGCCTGGACTGCCAAAGAGGCCATCTTCAAAAATATCGGGCAACGCCATCTTGTGAAAAGTTATCGCAACGAGATTATGCTTCTTCCCTATCCATCGCCCCACATCGGAGAAACCATCACTCATTCAGGGTGTTTCAAAAGCGAGGATTTCTATCTGCAAACACGCCTAACCGACGATTTCATCCTCACCTTTACTTGCCCCAAAAGATATCTGCCTAACAGATAGTCAACAAGTAGAATTCAGCTAACTAAATTCCTTTATTTCACAGGTTCTACTGTGAAGCCCTGTTGGCGAAGCAATTCTATAAGGCCCTTTTCCATGCCAAGATGAGCAGCACCTACAGCCACGAGTATGCTACCCTTTTGAGCTGCATCCACAATCACAAGCACCCATTTCACATTTCTGTCGTAACACATTTTCTGGGCATCGCCCTTGCTCATTAATGTAGGGTCGAAGGCCACACTGATGAGTTTATCAAAATCCTGTGCTCCATAAGCGTTGTGCATATCATCAAAATTACTCTCCACTTCTTCTATATTCTTGCACATTTCGAGCAAGCTGGCAGCTTGTAGAGAGAGAGGGTCTCCAAATAAAAGTTGCATTTGAAAGTCGACGGTTTCCAGACTATATGAAGGTTTCCCCAACTCTTCAACGCGCCGTTCCACCTCACCATCAAGAAGTTTTGCTGGGTCCATATTAGGTAGCCTTTTCACTGCCATAAGTTGCGCAAATTGGGTTTCTAAGGCTGCAGGACGCAGAGTCTTCAACTGGTCGAGCGAAACTCCAAAAGCACCTAAATAGCGCTTCACCACGCCATCAACGATTTGATAACCATCAGCAGCCATCAACTTATCAATACTGCTATCCGCTGGGGCAACCATCATTTGCGTCATTCGCTGGATGGTGGCGGGAGATGTCATTTTCTCTTTCTCAATCTCCACCCACACTGCATCCACACTTTTAATGGCATCCGGAAGCCCGGGCACACTATCAACAAACGAACTGGGCATCAAATGATATGTGCCAAACAAATAGCTGGGCTTTTCAAGGCCACCGCCACTCACTTTCCACAAAAGTTGTGCCTGACTGCTAAGGGCACAAAACAAGGCTATCGCAAATAAAATTCTTTTCATTTCTGTGTAGATTTTAAATAATGATGTGCAAATATAATTAAAATCATTAATTGTGGTTACACGGATGCCTCAAAAATACCAATTTTCTGCGATTGCAAGCCACACTCGCAGGTGGTAACTTTGCAGTGTCATTAATAATAGTACATTTAGTACAGAAAGTGAATTAGTTATTATCCCAAGAGTGAAGTAAGCCATAGATAAGATTTTGTATGTCATTTGGCCCTATTAAACTTTTTGGGATTGTAAAAAACCAGTAGTAAACAAACAAAACAAAGCCGCCCAGCACCGATGTGAATCGCGCACTGAGCGGCTGTTTTATATGAATATGAAACGAGTTACATGATTTCAATCATTTTCACTTCTTTCTTCAGCTCTTCAGCTTTCTTTTTAGGAAGAACCACTGTGAGTACGCCATTGGCTACAGAAGCTCCAATCTTGTCGTGATCCACATCTTCAGGGAGAATCAACTTCTGCTGGAAGTTAGAGAAGCTAAACTCGCGACGAAGATACACACCTGCGTTTTCTTCAGTGCTTTGTTCCTTCTTTTCCATCTCCACCACAAGGTTTTGCTCTTCGTCAAGACTTACCTTGAAGTCGTCTTTTGTCATACCTGGAGCTGCGTATTCCACGTCGTATTCATTATCTTTTTCTACTACATTGATTGCTGGAGAGGTTGTGTTTGCCTTTGGTAAAAACTCGCCATTGAAGAAGTCGTTGAACACTTCTGGCAGCCAATACTGATTTCTGCGTGTTGTCATCATAATCGTGTTTATTATTAAAGTTAATTTATAATGTTGATTTCTTTTGCCCATAGAATAAGCAAACAGCGTGCCTAATTTCCAACCATCACATCAGTCAAAACATTTGGTGCCAAAAAGACAAGTTTTCTGACTAATATTCAGTTTAACACGTTGACTACAAGCATAGTAGCGACAATATTTCAGTTATTTTTCAAAACATTTTTATTGAATTCACATTGTTTCTGAATTTAATAGAGAAAAAATGCCTATCTTTGTAATTATGAATATGAAAAGAATACTCACATACATACTTTTATTGCTGATTTCTGCCAGTGGCGCAGCAGCACAAAGCAATAATGCGCAGGTGAAACCGGGAAAACTTTTGCTTCCGCTCGTGTTCGACAAGCAAAAGGTGGTGACCGACTCGCTAAACACTCCATCTATCGAACCGGAGAGAAATCAAGCGCCCGAACTCAACTACGACCGCTCGTGGCTCGACAACGAGCTGAACGACCGCAACCGCATTGAGAATGTGCGCTATCGCACTATGCTTCAGTCACCACAAGATGTGCCTTACAACGCCAACAATATGCGTGAAGCACCAAAGGAATATGTGGTGAAAGCCGACCCATCAACCAGTCTGCTCGATATCGAGACACAAAAGGCTGCCGATGAAGCGCTTGAAATGCCTGAATTTGTGGACCGCCGCCCCGTGAAACTTCGCAATTGGCTACACACCTTCCAAACCAGCCTCCACTTCACACAAGCATTTATCAGCGACAACTGGTATCAAGGTGGTGAGAACAATATAAATGTGCTTGGCGACTTCCAATGGAATGTGAGCCTCAACCAAAAGCTGCACCCGAAGTTTCTCTTCGACAATACTTTGCGCTACAAGGTGGGCGTGATGTCGGCACAAAGCGACTCTTTGCGCAAATACGCCATCAACGAAGATATTTTCCAATACAACAGCACGTTTGGTTACAAGGCTATCAAGAATTGGTACTATTCTACCTCATTGCAATTCAAGACCCAGATGTTCACTACCTACAAGGCTAACACGCACACGATGAAGTCGAGCCTGCTTTCGCCTGCCGAATTGAACATCGGTCTTGGTATGACCTACAACTATAAGGACAAAGAAAGCATCAAGACTTTCTCGCTCTCTATCGCGCCATTTTCTTACAACATGAAATATTGCCGCAACATCGACGACCTCGACCCCACCTCGTTCGGCATTAAGGCTGGCGAGCACTTCGCTCACAGCTTCGGTAGTAAACTTGAAGCAAAACTCAACTGGAAAATCAGTGCGAATATATCATGGGCTTCTCGCTTTTATGTGTATTCCAACTATGAATATGTGCAAGGCGACTGGGAAAACACTGTCGATTTCTCAATCACTCGCCACCTCTCCACTAAAATTTTCGTGCATGTACGATACGACAAGTCGCGCCCCTACAACGACACCTGGAAATATTGGCAGTTGAAAGAAATCCTCAGTTTCGGTCTCACCTATCGTTTCGCAACCACTAATTAATCATCTCACTCCAACTGATGCGAATCAAAGCATTTTCCATATTACTTCTCGCAAGCGTCATCGCATTTGCTGCAATTGCCGGTGTGCCTAAAGACACCGAGATATTGCCGGGCATTGACGAGGCCACAATGAAGGCGAAATTTGCAGAAATGGACTTGCAACACATGGAGGGCATCTGGGAATACCCTAACGAGCAGATGAAACTGGCGATTGAGCGATACCAAGGCGAGAAAAACATAGCCTACCGCATCATCTTGCTTGCAAGCAACGACCTCGAACTCCTTCCAGGCACTGTTGTGGGCTATATTGCCCCAAGTGCCGACCCAAAGAAATTCCAATTGTGGATGTACACAGAGCGCTCTAAAGTGGGGCTAAAATCACCCATGGAGTGTGTGGCTACACTTTCTGCCGAAGGCACATCGCTCACATTCGACCCACCCCACTACAAAGTGAAAGTGCGCCTCAATCTTGTGCGATTCTTTACAAAGATTTTCCGTGGCGTGAGTGTGATTCCTGAAAAAGTGGAAGAAAAACTCCCCGTCGGTTTCCGAAAAGTGTATCCCGCCAACGGCAATGGTGAAAAATTCAACGAAATTCGCTATCTATGAAACAGTATCTCATCATATTAGTCTGTGCTATCGCCACTTTCAACGCATTCTCTCGCACCAAGACCTCCACGCACAAACTCGACAACGCTCACGCCGAAATTGAGGCCATGGAGGGCGAAATCGAGGAATTGCCAGAAGGTGTCGACCCTAAGGCGATTTCCATTAAGGGCTACACAAAAAAGGCAAGCGACAGCAAGGAGGCTTTCTTCGTGACCAACAAGACCAAACATCGCATTTCGCAAATCAAGCTCCGCCTTCGCTACACTACAGTTGGTGGAGAATTGCTCCACGAACGCGTGGCCACAGTGAACGTGACGCTAAAACCAGGCGAAACCCAACTCACATCAATCAAGTCGTGGGACATTCAGCGCCAATTCTACTACTATGCAGGTGCAAAACCACGCAAAGCGGCCACCCCTTACAAAATCGCCTACCGCCTCATCGGCTACAGCATCCCCATCGGCGAATAAATTGCAGATATTAGATATTAGACATTAGAAGATAGAAGTTAGATTCTTCACTGCACCCTGAGAACTCCAAGTGCCACAAGTGATTACTCTAACTTCTATCTTCTAATTTCTTCTAATTTCTAATATCTATTGTCTTTTAACTTCTTATTTGTCGATGGCGCCGCCGTAGTAGCATTTTACTTCGCCTACGGGGAGCTGCCCCACAAGCATAAGCGGGATGCGCGATGGTCCGGTGGAGAGGTACGCATCGATGTCGTCGCTCGATTTCTTGTTGCCCTCCTGCGTGAAAGTGAAAGTGATATGGTATGCCGAGTGCTTGCTGCCGTTGCGCAACTCTATGGTCTCAGCGCCTTTATATTTAATTGTGAGCGATTCTTTTCTCTTTCCAGAAAACACCACTGTGGTGTAACTTTTATTCTTCTGCAGAGAGGCGAAATCAAGATTTCGCAGCATGTAGAACACACTCACCATGTCGTAGGCTGTGCCACGCGATGCCAACGAAGCTTTTTCTGTGCGGTCGGTGCGATAGCGAATACAGTTGCCATAAGTGGTGCCATTGGCATAGGAGAAGTTGACCACATCCTTTGCATAGTAACTCTTCTCATGGGTGAGCTTCATATATTTCGTAGGCGTGAAATTACTGTTCATCCAGCATTTCAGCGTGTCGCGAACGGGATACACCTTGTCGGCCCAAGAGCGAGTCTTACCCACCAACTCTGAATAATACCCACCATTGCTGGTGCGCTTGATAGTGAGTTTTGCATTGGCTGCATGCTTCCAAATCAGCCCCCAATGATACACGATTTCATAGTTCAGCGTTTCGGTGGTATAGGTGCGTGCTGCTACTGGTTGAGCAACAGAAATGCTCAGCATGACAGTTCCCACCATGCTGAGCATTGCATATTTTATCCAATTAAATGTCTTCATAATGGTCAATTTTTTGATAAATAGACCATGAATTTGCCATTTGGTTTAAAAGAAACGCCTTATTTTTCAGGTTCTACCTCTTTCAAGTGATCACAACTTGGATCAGCAAAGTCGTTGTAGTAATCTTGGCTATAGCCTGGGAAGTCTGGCATTTCTGGTGTGCCAGCCTCATTGCGGAGGAACTTGCCGTCTTTTTCCTTTTTACGGTTACCATCGAGATACTTCACGAACAAGTATTTAGCCAAATCTTGATAGCGTGCAGTGGCGTTTTGAGCAGTATTCACGCTATAGTTGGTGAGATATTGAATAGCTTCCTTTGGATTCGACTTCAGCAATTCCACAGCATGGCTTTCAATGGCTGGCTGATCGCTTGCGCACTTGTCTTCAATGGCACCTTGCACTTTGCGAATGTCGGGAATCATCAAAGAATAGCGGTTGTAGGCTTGGTTAGCCACCAAGTTATTGACCCAGAATGCAGCGTCGAAGTCGAAAGTATAGAGGTCACCTTTACCTTGACGATAGCTCTCTGGCACCTCGGTGATACTACAATACATAGGCAGGAACACTGCAGTGTTGGCATCGTCGACTCCAAACCAAATGCAGCCGCCTACAGGATTCGGCAGATAATTACGCATCTGCGAAACAAAAACGAAGCCTGTTTGCTGGGTAGCGATAGCGCGTTCATGACTATATTTCACGCCATTCACCGTGAATCCCATAGGACGATATCGATAAGGCACATCAAAGTGGTCTTTTGCACCGGGGTCCTTGGTCATATCAAATGGAGTGCCTTCAAAGTGGTCGCGCATCATGTTTTGGATGTCGCAGCAACTCACCTTACGGTCGGGCTTTACATACAGTGGCATCACTTCTGCGCCCTTCTTACCGTTGATGAAAGGCAGATAGGCATCCATACCGCTCTTGAAACGGTTGAAATAACTCCATGCGCGAGCATCGCATCCACGAAGCGTACCGAAGTCGGCAGGAGAATACGCTCTTGAAAATTCAAAATCAGCATCCTTGCCATTGAAATAGCCCATCTTGCGAGCAAAAGAAATCACATCTTTGCTATACATGCAGTTTTCCTTGTCTTTCATAGGAATGCGATAGATGCGGCTTTGATTGGCGTGAGCACTGATGCAATCATCAGGAATGCGAATAGCCACCCAGACAGCACCTTTTTCCTTCCCGGCTTTGCCCACCATTTCCATCACCCACACTTCGTTAGGGTCGCCGATAGAAAACGATTCGCCTTCACTGCAATAGCCGTATTGAGCCACCAAATCAGTCATCACCTTGATGGCTTCGCGTGCTGTGCGAGAGCGTTGGAGCGCCAAATACATCAGGCTACCATAGTCAATAATGGCATTTTTAGTAGTGTCGGCCAACTCATGACGGCCACCGAATGTGCTTTCTGCCACGGTCACCTGATGTTCATTGATGTTGCCCACCACTGCATAGGTGTGAGCCACTTCAGGAATGTAGCCGAGGTGCTTACCAGTGTCCCAGTCGCGAATTTCGCGCATTTCACCAGCCTTGTGATCGGCAGCGGGGAGGTATTGCAAATCACCGTAAAGGGTGTGTGAATCGGCTGCATAAGAGATGAATGTGCTACCGTCGATAGTGGCATTCTTTCCTGCCAAAAGATTGGTACAAGCCATTGCGTCGACGCCCATCATAGCGACGGCAGCTGCGGCTACAGAATAGATAATACTTTTTGCGTTCATATTATATATGTTTTTAACTCCAGAGATTGGAGTGCGTTTTTATTCTTCTATCAAAGGATAGGATAAGGATAGGTGATTTGATGCAAAAACAGAGCGTGACCCGGCATCGACTGACCAGCCGAGCAACGGTCTTTGCGTTCAATGATTTCGCAGAACTGCTCCACAGTGATGCGCTTTCTGCCCACCTCCACCAGGGTGCCCACAATAGCCCTAACCATATTGCGGAGGAAGCGGTCGGCTGTAACGGTAAACACCCACTGCTCTCCCGCTCTCTCCCAACGCGCAAAAGTGACCTTGCAGTTGTTGGTTTTCACATCGGTATGGAGTTTGCTAAACGATGTGAAATCGGTGAACTCCAGCATTCGTTGTGCCGCTTCATTCATCAAATCAAAATCGAGCGAATAGTGGCATGCCCAGCTGAAACGCTCCTGAAACGGATTTTTCTGCGTGTGCAAATAATACTTGTAGGTGCGGCTGGTGGCATCGAAGCGAGCATGGGCATCATCGTGCACAGGGAAAATAGCGTATACTGCAATGTCGCGCCCTACGATGGCATTAAGCTGACGCACCAGTTTTTGCACGTCAGCAATTGGGGTTGGAGCATCGAAATGCGCAATCATTGTGCTGGCATTCACGCCAGTGTCGGTACGACCTGCGCCTGTCACGGCAATTGGGCTGCGAAGCACAGTGGAAAGCGCCTTTTCAAGCGTTTCCTGCACCGATACATCGTGAGGCTGAATTTGCCAACCATGAAACGAAGCGCCATTATATGCCAATCGCATGAAATACCGCATCGGCATCAATCTTTTTCAAGGTAGGTGTAACCATAAAGTCCGGCGCGATAGTTACGCACAAACTCATTCCCCTCTTCGCTTGTGATTTTGCCGGTGCGAATTGATTCAGTCACCCATGCTTCCACATTGCGCACCAATTCCTTCGGACTGAACTGTACATAGTCGAGCACCTCTGCCACAGTTTCGCCATCAATCACTTGGTCGATTTCATAATGGTCTTTATACACATCGATATGCACTGCATTGGTATCACCAAATAGATTGTGCATATCGCCCAAAATTTCCTGGTAAGCACCTACGAGGAACACTCCAAGGTAGTAGCGTTCGCCCTTGCGCAGATAGTGAACGGGCAATGCGTGAGTAATGCCGTGAGCCGAAGTGAAATTGGCAATTTTACCGTCGCTGTCGCAAGTGATGTCTTGAAGTGTGGCACGGCGGGTTGGACGCTCATTCAGTCGAGAAAGAGGTATCACGGGGAACACCTGGTCGATAGCCCAACTGTCGGGCAACGACTGGAAGAGCGAGAAATTGCAGAAATATTTTTCTGGCAACATCTTAGCCACACTACGCAGTTCTTCAGGAGCATGTTTCATGTCGTTGGCAATCATGTCGACTTCACGTGCAATCGACCAGAACAACTTTTCACACAAAGCACGAGTCCGAAGGTCGATCAAGCCAAGGCTGAAACGGTCGAGCGCCTCGTCGCGAATTTGAAGGGCATCGTGCCAGTCTTCCAGCAGACGCGACTTATTCATCTTATCATAAATCTCGTAAAGGTCCTTCACGAGTTCATTGTCATCTTCATTCACCGCATCGTTCTCATCGTCCCACGATGGCAAACCTGCAGTTTCGAGCACCTCCATAATGAGCACAGAATGGTGTGCAGAGAGCGAACGGCCCGATTCGCTGATGATGTTTGGATGCTTGATACCATGCTTGTCGCACACATCCACAAAGGTGTAGACAGCATCGTTGGCGTATTCCTGGATAGAATAGTTCATCGAGTGGCCCGACACACTGTTGCGGGAGCCATCGTAGTCCACGCCAAGACCACCACCGATGTCCACGAAATCGAGGTCGAAGCCCATAGCTGTGAGTTGCACATAGAATTGCGACGCCTCACGGAGCGCATTCTTGATGCGGCGAATCTTGGTGATTTGGCTACCGATATGGAAGTGAATCAACTTCAGGCAATCGGTCATCTTGTTTTCCTTCAGGAAATCGAGCGCCTCAAAAAGTTCGCTGGTGTTCAAGCCAAACTTGCTGCGATCGCCACCGCTTTCTTCCCACTTGCCGCTACCCGACGACGAAAGCTTGATGCGAATACCAATGTTTGGACGGATGCCCATACGCTCTGCAATGCGAGCAATGAGGTGGAGCTCATTGAGTTTTTCCACCACAAGGAAGATTTTTCTACCCATCTTCTGAGCCAACAGAGCAAGGGCGATGTAACCCTCATCCTTGTAGCCATTGCAGATGATAAGCGAGTTTTCGCCGATGTCGGCCATATTGATGGCAAGCACCGCATGCAGTTCTGGTTTTGAACCGGCTTCAAGGCCAATGCGGAACTTCTTGCCGTGGCTGGTGATTTCCTCCACCACAGGACGCATCTGATTCACCTTGATAGGGTAAATCACAAAGTTGTCGGCCTTGTAATCATATTCCTTCGATGCCTTTTTAAAGCACGAAGAAATTTTCTCGATACGGTTGTCGAGAATATCCGGGAATCGGAGCAAGATAGGCGCCATGATATTGCGCGCTTGCAACTCATCCATCACTTCCACCAAGTCAACCCCCACGCAGTTCTGCTTAGGAGTGACGGTGATATGTCCCTGATCGTTAATAGAGAAATACTTAAGGCCCCAGCCATTGATATTGTAAAGTTCGGCGCTATCCTCAACGCGCCATTTATTAATGCTCGTCGTAGTCGTAGAATTTTAGTGGGTTAAACAATAATTGCGCAAACCGTGCACCCGTTCGCATTTTTGCGCACGCAAAGATAATCATTTTTATTCATTCCACCGCCACCACCACCCACCAAAAAACCTAAAAACACAATGTTTGATACCTATCACAACATCCCTGCCATATATAGGGGCAGATATAAAATATTGCCGTCTTGTTTCACATCACCCGTATGCAACACAATTGGTTCTGCCACTGCATTTTCAAACTTCCCAATAAATCTTTTCAAAGAGGTGAGTGTGTATCGCGTTGACGATTTCACTTCTATCGGATGAATATTGTGTCTATTACTAATCAATGGTTTAGGAATCAAGAAATCCACCTCCATACGTTCTTCTGAATTGGTTTTACTGTATGACGAGTAGAAATATAACTTATGGCCTGCAGTATGAAGCATTTGGGCGACCAAATTTTCCACCAGCATTCCTTTATTCACTTCCAATTTGTCGTGCATCAATTTGCGATATTGCTCTTCTGCCTTGATTGCAGCCTCAGTGAAAGCGTGACTAATAAGCAAACCTGTGTCGGCCATATACAATTTTCGCGCCGCATCGTTCAACTTCATTTCCAATCCAACAACAGGTTCTGACGCTGAAAAGCATGTATTTACCACCCTCGATTCACTCAACCAGAAAAAAGCGGTTTCTACATTTCTGCTTCGCGTACCTTTTCCAAGAGCAGATAGCGTGAACTTTTTCTCATGTTTTTGCAATTGCGAAGGTATTGTATCATATATTTTTGTAACCCTCGCTTCTTGTCTAAGGGCATATTTACTGATATCGCTTCTATAAAGAGCAAGTATGTTGCGCTTTATGCGATCCACCTCATCAAAATCTTTTGTTTCCACCCATTCAGCAACAGCCTGTGGCATACCACCCACAATCATATACAGCCTTAGGTAATCCATCATTTTACGATGAAGCGATTGCCCAAGTGGCTTTTTGTTTCTAAAGCAATCTCTCACAAAATCCATCATCACCTCATCGCCAAGAGCCCACAAAAATTCCTCAAAATCCATCGGGTGCATATCAATCCGATGTTCCTCACTTGGAATATTAATCCCTTTCACATTGGCATTAATACTCATCAGCGACCCCGTCTCAATATAGGAATAGCGGCCATCTTTCACAAGATATTTTATAGCCTCTCGAGCTTCAGGAAATTTTTGAATTTCATCAAAAACTATCAGCGACTTGCCAGAATGCAACTTAACTCCAGTCTCCAACTGAAGATGCATGAAAAATTCATCCCATTTCCCTTTATATGTCCGAAACAAATTAAGGATAGCTTTTGTTGCTTCAGTAAAGTCTATAAAAATATAAGTTTCAAACTCATTTCGAGCAAATTCTTTCACTATCCAACTCTTTCCCACACGGCGTGCGCCATCAATAAGTAATGCCTCCTTATGACAGCGTTTTTCTTTCCATTCCAACAACTGACTATAAATCTTTCGTTTCATTCCTGTCTTTCAATTAGTTACACGAATTACATACACCGTTCCAAGGTTTAATATACCCTGGATTATACACCATTCCAAGGCTTCACAAACCCTAAATCATACACCATTCCAAGGTTTGCGCACGCAAAGATAATCATTTTTATTTATTCCACCGGCATCAGCCCCCGCCAAAAAAGGAAAAAAAGAGATGGAATTAATGCGAATAGCTCTGTTGATAAATGGCAAAATCATGTGTATTACATCAGCCAAAGTTTATG
>JAUNNJ010000072.1 GCA_030531495.1 Bacteroidales bacterium | reverse complement strand
CTCAGAAGTTAAGACGATACCGAGATGTCAATACGTAAAAGAACTCTGGCGCGAAAATAGGAATTATACAAGGCGGTGGCAATGCCAAAAAGGGATTGTGAAAATTGGATTTGGGAAGTTTGAGGATACACTCGGAGTTCCCGAAAAGGGCGCGTATAACATGCCAAAGGCATGTCCCTTCTATGTTGGGGGGGTAGCAGTAATCTCTACCGTTTATAAAGTTCGGACCGTTTTTTGGGGGTGGGGACAAAAAAAATTGATTGTCTCACGACAACCAATCTTAATTAACCTTAAATCTAATACCATGAAAAACACATTGCAAAGATAGGGAGGATTTTGATAACGGCAAGTGATTATCGCCTTTTTCTCCAAGAATTTAGGATAATTTAACAATTTTGCGCAATTTCTTTTCGTTTTTAAGTAGTCGGCTTGCCGTTTTTTTCACAATTCTAATTATTTTACATAATGAATTTTTGGAAAAGTTGACGCCACCATTTAACTTTGCAAAAAACCAAATACGGATACGACCAACCTTTAACTGAAAACAGCCTTATGTGGAAAGGAAAGAAGAAATGCAAAATCTTGAAGCAGATTCGCCAAGAGATTGCTAAAGCCAACGACATTGAATTTATCACCAGTGAGTGTCGCCACAAGGGCGACTGTGCTGGCACGTGCCCTAAATGCGAAGCCGAACTGCGCTATCTTGAGGAAGAGCTGGAGCGTCGCAGAATGAGCGGCAAGCGAATTGCCGTGGCGGGCATCGTGGCTGGCGCCCTACTCACCTCAGCAGCAGGCTGCACAAGCAAAACGGCGACACGCGGAGACGTGCCCAACACCGACACCACCGAATCATGTACCGCCGGCGCTAAACAAGCCAACGGCAGCAACACCGACCCGGCACCCATCCCCGAAAGTGGCAGCGAAGGCAGCGACGAAGTGGAAGTGGTGATGGGCGAAGTGGTGGCAGACTTCCCCCTCGAAGACTCCATCCAATTCAAAATCAGATAATCCCTCCTCCCCTAACCTGCTCCACATCTCTGCTTGCAATAAAGAAGAAAAATCACCGCTTCGCTATTGGTGAAGTATCCACTTCACCTTGGTGCACACGCAAGCCAAGAGCATTTGAAGAAACTTCAATGCTCCAAACTTGCGGAGAACCAAGGTGATGCGGCAAGCCGCACCACCCGCGAAAGCTGTAATAAAATGAGGCTTAGCCTCTCTAAAATAAACAAAATAATAGTTGTGATGACCCACACTTGCTTTTCAACTTGGTCGTCAGATACACGTTTTCGCTATGAGCAAAAATGAACTTTCTCCAAAAACACGGGAAGAACTGAAACAATACGTTTTTCCTATTATCGCTTGCATGCACGAAGTGCACAATGAGCTCGGTTGTGGACTGCCCGAATATGTTTACCAGGAAGCTCTGTACAAATTGCTATCAATGCGGGGATTCGATGCAAAGAAAGAATATCAAGTCCATCCTTTCTTCATGGGCGAACCTCTGGAAACTTACCTTAAAATGGACATTGTGGTAATAATGCCTCGCGGCAATGTGATTATAGAATGTAAAGCGATTTCAAATTTAGGAGAAAGGGAGCATTATCAAACATTTAGTTACTTGCGGAGCACAAAATTCCCAATAGCGATTTTAGTGAATTTCGGAACTTTCGGGCGAGCACAAATAGAACGTTTTTATTTTAGAAACAACGAAATCACTGCTTTTTGAGGCCCACTATTGGCACATTTTGATTATTTTCCAAAAGGACTACGGCCGCATTTTTGTTCATTTAGAAATAATAAGCCGACATGGTCGTGCTTGTTGAAAATTGGGAAATCCCGACTGAAGAAAAATTCTTCAGGCCGGGATTTGTGATTTTCAACATATGGCCAAAGCCATATTATTTCTAAATGAATATTTTTCTCTTATCACCGAATTGATAGCAGAAGCGAGTTAGGAAAAATTCAGCTTGTTTGGTTAGAGCATGCCTTGCTCTACACGGGTGGCCACACGCTCGATGATGGCGTCGTTCTTGTCTTTTTGAGGCTGGTAAGCCGCATTGAGGTTCACACCGAAGAAGCGGCCGAAAGTCTGCCAGAAACCAGCGCGGAACGTGCCTAAAAACGCCTTCACGATGTGGTACGACGTTTGGTTGGTTTCGCGGTTGATGAGTTTAATCATCATCTTACCCTGACTCTTGGTGAGTTTCTTCATCACGGGCTTGTATTGCGCATAGAGTGCTTTCTCAAACTGCTTCAGATACTCGTCCTTCTCCTTTTTGGTGTCGAAAGTTTCGAGATATTCGTAGGTTTCCTGAAGCGTGCGGTTGATAAGTTTGGCATACGGGAGTGTGCGCTTCACATCGCGCACGGTGCGCCAGTAGAATTTCTCCTCATCCTTGTTGCGGAATCGCTCGTTGGGATACACAATCACATCGCGCATCTCTATTTCGATGGCGTTCTCCTTCGGATTGTAGGGGTCGGGAATCACCCTGTAGCCCACATACACCTTTCGCAGCGGGGAAAGATTCTTCTCCGAGATATCTTCATTCAAGTCCTGGGCATACAGGGCCAAGGACGAGATGAATACTGCCGCTATGAGTGTGAATATGCGCTTCATAAAACCGGTGTTCTCTTTAATTTCGGCACAAATGTAGAACAAACATTTCAATTATGATGCATAACAAATATTAATTTGTTTAAAAAACGCTTGCACCCGCACAGTTGCGTGCCTCAAATTCGCCTTTTTAGAATCCTAACGCGTTGAGCAGACCAAAATAATTGATGGTGATGCCCACAAAAGCCCCCTTCACTGCAGGGTCGCATTTGTTATATTTGGCATAAGCCACAAATGGCGACAAACGCAGCGACTGCTTGAACTGGTGGTCGCCATCGCCTGTGAATGGATTCGCCATCTTGGTGCGAGAAAAGGTGTAGTCCACATCAAGAGATGCGATAAAACCAAGGTTGGTCAACTTTGCCGACTGGTTGCTGGTCACCTCTGCTGTATACTCGCCTTGGTCGTTCTTCGTCCATTTCAAGTTGTCGAGATTCCAGCTGTATTTGGTGTAATAGATACCCGCATTGGGCGTTACGGCAAACGCACCGCTACTGTACACCTTGTAACCCAGCTGCAGGCTCCAAGCAAAGAACGAAGCAGAACTGCTTCCGTTCACTTGTGTAGGATACCCGTGCTCATCGAGCGGAGCATTGAAAATATTGGGGTTACGGTAGCCGGGCTGCCCGAATTGCACATCAGTCTTCAGTTGGAAGCGGTCGTAAGTGCCCACCAAACCAGCCTGAAACAGGAATTGACCGCCAAAGTTGTCGTTGAGCGAAGGAGTGGTCACCGAATAGCCACCACCCACATACACGCCATAACCAAATTTACTTGGACCATCGGCCTGGTATTTTTCAAGCACTTGCGCATTGCTTGCAGCGGTTTCTTCCGCCACCACTTGTGCCACAGCAGCCATGCTCATTACGGCCATCGCCGCTGCCAGAATCATCTTTTTCATTATCGCCATTGTAGTTTTTTCAAATTTCTTATTATTACCGAATTGTAAAGTTACAACATATATTCCAATTATTCCCCACTCCGGGCACTAAACATTTCATTTGCCGAAAGTGAGGTGCACTTCACCGTCTACGGTGAGATGGGCTTGGGCGCCTTCCACAAGAGGAAGGTTGCGGTCGACATGACCTATCGGAAAATCAAATGCCACAGGATAATCGTAGGGCTCAACCATAGCGGCTATCATGCTATAGAGCTGGCGCTGGTGGTCGGTGCTTGTGCTCACCTGTTCGCCGTTCAGGTGATAGCGGGTAAACTGTCCCACAATCAAGCCTCTCAAAGAAGGCAACACGCCAGCGAGGCGCAACTGATAGAGCAATCGCTCTACGCGATAAATTTCCTCGCCCACATCTTCAATAAAGAGAATCACATCGCCTTTCAGCATGTTGTAATCGGTGCCCACCAATGCAGAAAGCACCGCAAGATTGCCACCCACAATCATTCCAGAAGCCTCTCCTTTTCGGTTGAACGGATGAGGCATCACTTTGTAGGATGGCCACGCATCGGTGGTGAGAATTGCGTGCATAGCTTCGCTCACTTCGCCTTCGGTACCGAATTCGGTGAGTTGTTTTGCCATGGAAGCATGCATACTCATCACGCCTGCACGATGCCATGCGGCATGCAGGGCGCTGATGTCGCTAAAACCGACGAGCCACTTAGGATTAGAGCGAATAAGGTCGGCATCCAAATGTTCGAGCAAGCGCACGGTTCCGTAACCGCCACGGCTGCAGAAAATTGCTTTTATTGAAGGTTCGGCAATGGCCCATTTCAAGTCGGCCAGCCGCTCTTCATCGGTTCCGCCCGTGACCACTGCGCCCCACGAGCGATGGGCGCTAAGAGTGTGTGTGCCCACAGCGGGCTCAAATCCCCACTGCCTGAGCGCTTCCACAGCGCCATGCAAGCGGGCCGGGACAATGGTTCCCGACGGACTAATAATGGCTACACAATCTGTGTGCCTAAGATTTGCAGGTTTAATCATTCTGGTTAACAATTAATTATATATACTTGAATTTTTCTTTATCCCAGAAAGTTCATTAGGGAATGGGGGAGATTTCAAATTTCCATTCGCCCTAATGAACTTTATGGGGTTATCTCATGCATTCACTTGCACATCGATACCTGCCGCCTTAATGCGAGCCCCGATGCGCTCAAGTTCTTCTTTTTCCACTTTTTCGAGGTGTTCTTCTGGCGTTTTGCGGTCGATGCTGTAAATCATCACCGAGCGAGGGTTGATTTGCTTGTAGGCATCAATCAGAGCCTCGATTTCTTCATCGGTGGTGTTGTCGATTTTCACGCCATCGTGCTCACCGCGGAGCATCATGGTCTGCACCACACACTGCCCTTCAAAAGCCTTCAGGTCGCTGATAATGCCTTCGGGAATCACACCGCTCGACACGGGCTGATTGATGGCGCGCATCGTGGCTGGGCGTGCAGAATCGAGTTTGAGGATATTGTTGTCCACCATTTTCAAGGCCTCAATCACCGAAGGCTTGCCCGCCATGGTGGCATTGCTGAGCACACTCACCTTGGCTTCGGGATAGTAAGCGTCGCGCAGACGCATCACATCGGCCACAATCTCTTTGAATTGGGGATGGATGGTGGGCTCGCCGTTGCCCGAGAAAGTGATTACATCGAGCGCACTGCCTTCGGCCTTCATGGCCTCCAACTTCTTTTTCAGCCCCTTCTTCACGGATTCGCGGGTGGGAACCCCGTCTTTACCTGGGCCTTGCGCATTGAAGCCAGCTTCGCAATAAACGCAGTCGAACGAGCAGATTTTACCATCATTCGGCATCAGATTCACCCCCAGCGACACGCCCAGTCGGCGGCTGTGGATGGGTCCGAAGATGGTGCTATGGAACAATACTGTTTGCATATGTTTTTTTGTTTTTGTTTAAAATTCTTCAACACGTTTGCCCGTGAGCTCTTCAAACAGTTGAATAAACTGCTGGGCAATCACATCGGCTGAAAACTTTCGCACCACTTCCTGGTGCAGCCATGCGCGGTCGGCAGGGTGAGCGATTGCCCACTCTATGCCGTCGGCCACGCTGCTCGCGCTCTTGTAGTCGGCAATGTAGCCGCTCTTGAGATGGTCGACGATATCGACCTGTCCCCCCCTCCCGAAAGTCACAGGCAGGCAACCGCTCGCCTGCCCTTCGATGAGGGTGCCGGGCAAATTCTCGTAAAGCGAGGTGGAAAGCACGATATCGCTATGGCGGTAAAGTTCGTTGAGCATAATGCTGTCTACCGCGCCCACATAGGTGTAAGGCACCGCCATTTGTTCCAGGAGCGAAGCGTCCTTGATGTCGCCATAGAGCAAGAAGTGGATTTTCTTTGCCAATTCCGGGCGCTCGTTGGCTATGTATTGCGTGGTTTCGAGCATTTCGGGGAAACCTTTGTTGTCTTCATCGAGTCGGCGTGCACCCATTATAATCACCGTCTTGTCGAGCGGCACGCCAGGATACGCCACCTCAAGGCGCTCGTGGCGATAACTGTCGGCGGGGAATGCGTTGAAAATCATCCTCACGTCGCACCCTTTCATGATGGCGCTGTTTCGGCACACAGCCTCAAGCCAATGGCTAACCGCCACAAAATGAATGGGTACGCGCTGATAGAGCGCTGCTTTTCGGCGCTGGGTGGCGGTAGAGAGGTCGTTGCCCGTTTTTCCCAGCAGATGGCACGCGCTGCAAGTGCCCATATAGCCTTCGCAATCGAAGGCGTGGTGGCACACGCCTGTGCAGTTCCACATGTCGTGCATCACCCACACGATAGGTTTGCCCATACGGTGAATGCGCTCAATGCCCTTGAGCGACATGGTGCCTTGGTTCACCCAGGCGAGCATCACCACATCAGCCTCCTTCACCCACGGGTGTGATGCTGCGTCGACGCCAAATCGGCAGGTATCGATTTTGAAAAGCGTTTCGCGATTGGCTCCGTTGTGGAGCATAATGTGCAGGCGCTCGGCAATGAAGCGCAGTTTATTGGCTCTTCGGCCGCCAAGCGGTTCCACAAGGCCGTCGTTGGTGAGCGACTGCTCAGTTACCAACATCCGCACCTGCACCCCAGCTTCTTCCAGGGCGTGCATCAAGCGAAGCGACACCACTGCCGCGCCGCCTTGCGAATCGCTATGATTAATCAGTACAACTTTCATCGTGTCGACGAATTAAATGATAGATAATCTTGTTAGAAGTTCTTCCACCTCTGTATTGGAGAGCGAACGGCGCTCTTGGAGCAACGATGCCAGTTGGCCGATGGCATCACGCACCGAGGCATTGGAAAACACCCTCACCATGTGCTGAAAATACTTTTCAAACACCTCTTCCACCTCATCGTGTTCGAGGCTGCAGAGCGATTTTCCTTCCTTCACCATTGCCGAAAGCATTTGGTTGTGCATCTTGCGGTCGACCACGCCACGGTCGTGAACCATTTTTCGGCTCACCCGGTCGGCTATCACCAGCCCCATGGCTATATGGAAATGGCGTACGCTCTTTTTCCATCCTTCGCAAGCATCAGCAGTAAGCTGGTCGGCAATGAGGAATTCGGGCAGCAGATGCACACAGTCGAGCCCGTCGGCATCGATAGTGACACCGCTATACACCTCTTCCGCATCAAGAATATTGAGCCCTATTGCCATTCCGGCTGCTCCGTAGCACTTGTCGTTTTCGCTTCTGTATTTCATTTTCGTGAATAGTCGTTAATGTTGCTTCCGTCCGAAATCGGCAGGTATCTGCCCCCACTGCTTGGTTTCCCACTTCAGCACCTTGTTGACCACGGCATTCTCGCAGAGCCACTTCTCGGCGCGCGCAATCAGTTCGTGAGCCTTGGCAAATCGAGGCTCAAGGGGAAGAGTGGTCTTGCATTTTTTATTCTTCACCCACAGCATGGCATTGCGGCTGTCGCTGTAGATAGTGGTCGCGGTGTCGCCTTGTTGCTTCAGCATAGCCAAAGCGTGGACGATGGCAAGAAACTCGGCAATGTTGTTGGTGCCCATAATGGGACCGAAGTGGAAAATGTCGGGCATCGAAGGGTCGCCAAACACATACACGCATCGGTATTCCATCATTCCCGGATTGCCACTGCAGGCGGCATCCACAGCAATGCTGCGCACCTCGATGGGGAAGTGCGACAGTTGCTCGGGGGTGAGGCGCATATTCGACACCCTCTTGGTGGTGGCACGCTCTTTTGGCTCTGGCGCTTGATAACCAGCCGCATAGGCTTCCTTGGCTTCTTCAAGGGTGTCATAACTCTTGTATTTGGCGCCAGGATAGCCACTTGTGCGGAGTTTGCACTCCAGCCAGGTGTCGCATATGCCGGGCTCTACGCCCACCCATACCACATACCATTTCGGTTTCTTTTTAGCCATTGTCGAATTTTATGGTTGTCGGTTGATAGAGATAGCAATTTCTGTGCCTATTCTTCGCTGAAGGTGGCGGGATTAGGCCCCCACTCTTCCGCTTTCCACTTGATGATGAAATTATGGAAGGTGTTCACATCCAGCCAATGGTCGGCGCGAGCCAACAGTTGCGCCATCTTGGCGAAGGCTGGTGTGGGCGGAATATGGGTGGTGCATTTTTTCTGGCGCACCCACATCTGCGCTATTCCATTGGAGCAATAAATGGCTGTGCGGTCTTTTCGCTGCTTTTGCAACATAGCCAAAGCATGAACAATGGCGAGGTACTCGGCAGCATTTTCGCCGCCTGCCACAGGACCGAAGCGAAAAAGTTCGGCACCGGTAAACACGTCCACTCCGCGATACTGCATCATGCTGGTGGCATGGTCGCACACGCCACACACTGCCACACTGCCGGGATAGATGTCCTTGAAGTTGGCATAGTTCACTTGCGAAGAAGTTTCGGCTTGAGCAATGGCGCGAATCACGGCGCAAGGGTCGCTCTTGGCGTCAAGCCCCTTGCGGTAGGCCTCAATGGCTTCGCGACTGGAGTTGAACGCCTTGTAGCGCGCACCAGGATAGTCCTTGGTGCGGATGTAGCATTCTTCCCAAGTTTCGCAGATGCCGGGCTCTGTGCCTACCCACACCACATACCACTTTTTGCTTTCCATCTCTATTATTGTTTCTTACTACGTTTAACCCAAAAAGTTCCACTTTATGGGTTTAAAAAGCAAAGTTACAATTTTTTTGCTATATTTGCAGTGTAAACAAAGAAAATACAATGATGCCAACCATTTTTTTGATAGGATATATGGGGTGCGGAAAAACCACCCTCGGCACCGTTCTGGCGGCAGTCATGAACGTGCCTTTCATCGACCTCGACGACTATATCGAAGAGCGTAACGAAGCAAAAATCACCACCATCTTCAAGGAGATTGGCGAAGCGGGATTTCGCGCTCTCGAACAGCAGGCGCTACGCGAAGTAGCGGGCATGGGTGGCATCGTGGCGTGCGGTGGCGGTACACCATGCTTTGCCGGCAACATGGAATTGATGAACGAGATGGGACTCACCATCTGGCTCACCACTGCGCCCGAACGCATTGCGGCTCGCCTCTGCTTGCCTGAACAAAAGGCAAAACGACCGCTCATCGCCGACAAGAGCAACGAGGAAATTCTCGGATTTGTGAAGGAAAAACTCGCCGAACGAGAGCCGTTCTACAGCAAGGCACAACTCCGCTTCGACTCCACCAACATCGAAACTGCCACCGACACCCTCGAGACCGCCAACCTTCTCGCTGGCATCCTCACCACCCTCAACTCCTAAATCATACGGGGCTGTGCCAAAAAATTAAGGCTCTGTAGTAGGGACGCTCGGCTCGAGCGTCCGAAGCACAACACATTGACAAACAACACATCCCACACACGGACGCTCGAACCGAGCTTCCCTACAAAACACCCAATTTCGTATTATAATATAGGGGCATGTATTATGCCTTCATGAGGTAAGCGAAAATCTGGTCGTTGGTCTTCTGGTGGAATCGGCTACGGCGCTTACGCAGTGTGGCCTCTGTGGTCTTTGTGAGGATAGAAATAGTGGCATTGCTGCAACCCAAATACACCAGCACGGCATAGATGCATTCATCGGTCGACAATTCGGGATAAGCATTACGCAAACCTTGCATTGAATCGAGGAATACTTCCACCACGCTGTCGATGAGCGGCATGCGCTGCTCGTCGGTAAGATAGTTTTTGTCGGTGCGATATTTCAGCTGACGAAGTTTGCTGAAATCGGGGCGCATACGATACAGGTCGCGCGCCACTTTAAATTGCTCCATCTGCAGATTTTCCAAATTCTTGTCGGGGACCGATTCTGCGCTATCCGAAGCATTTTCACGGCGCTCCGATTCGCGTACAATCTGCAATTTCAGCGACTCAAGGCGCTGCTGCAACTTCAGCGCTCGCCGTTTGCTTCGGTGCAGCACATAGGCGATGACGCCTATTGCCACCACCACAATGCAAAGCACCACCAGCATCCAGTGAATGCGTTGCAGTCGCTGTTCCATGTCGAATTTCTCTTGCTGATGCTGCTCGGTAATGCTTTTCAATTCTTCACGCTGCTTCAGCACCAGCAAAGAATCTCTCAACTTATCGGAAGAATCGGCAAACACACATGCCTGTTCGAATTGCTTTTGTGCCATTTTGCAGCGAAACAAGCGCGCATAAAGTTTCTGAATTGCTTCCACCTCGCCACTGTCGGCCAGGGCCATACATAAGCGAATCTCCTTTTCACATTCTTCCCAGCGCCCCAGAAAACTAAAGCAGCGCGAACGGTTGTAGTGATAGATGTATCCGTCTTTTTGGGGATTGCTGGAATAAGTTTGTGCCTTATCGAATTCCTTGAGCGCATCCTCGAATTTTTGCTGCGAAATGAGCACTGCACCGATATTGTTGAATGCGTTCACCACCATTGCCGAATCTCCACATTTGATAGCCATCGACACCAAGTCCTTGAAGTAAGTGATGGCGGTATCGTGTTTTTCTGCCAAATAATAACTCGACGCCACGCGGTTGGTAAGTTTCAATTTCAGCGAATCTACACCCAGCTCGTTGGCACACCGAAGCCCTTTAAGAGCATATGCCACAGCCTTGCTGTTGTAGTCCTGGTTCCAGTACACTTTTGAGATGTTGTTGTAGGTGAGCGCCAGAAGCGGCGATGAGTTTTTCTCATCTTGCAACGCCAACGAATGGAGAAAGCGTTCGCCTGCTTCATTCCACTTTTGCTGTGCCAAAAATTGGGTGCCTTCATCGAAAGCTTGTTGTGCTTCTTGCCCGACATCTTTGCAGCCAAACATCACCGGAATCAGCAAAAGAATAAAACAGAAGTGTACTAAATATTTCATGCGGAGTAATAAAAATTCACAAAAAGAGAGTCCGTTTCTACGGCGCAAAATTATAAAAAAAAACCACAACAATGCCCGTTTTTAAAGGTTTTTTGGGCAAAAAACGTGACAAATGCGTGACATTTTCATGTGTCACACCCCCGTCTCGCGTATTTCTTGCGCGGTTTTTTGGCGGTTTCTACTTTTGCAGCACGAAATCGCCACGAAACTTTTTCTCGTCGGACCGGCGTCTAAAAAATGCATCGACGCTAATTCCGTCTCTCGAGACGAGTTTCGAGCTTACGATGAAAAAATAAAAATACGAAAAATAAAAAACAATGAAAAAATTTATTTGCATTCTCTTTGCATTAATGATGTGCGCAACATCTGCGCTGGCAAAACAAAACGATAAGGCCGCTGCCTATATCGGAACTGTTCAAGAACAAAATGGCACTGCGATGCCTTTTGTGAATGTGGTACTCCTCAACAACGACTCCACTTTCGTGACCGGTACCACCACCGACGAGGCTGGAAAGTTCAACTTTGGCAGCACTGTGAAAAACGGTATCCTGAAAATTTCAAGCATTGGATATCAAACTATATATCAATATCAAAAACGGTTACATGGCATCCGAGCCGATTCGCATGAGCGAAGACAGCCACATGCTCGGTGAAGTGGTGGTGAAAAGCACACTGCCAAGAACACACGTGAAAGGCGACGCCATGCGCACAACGGTGGCTGGAACCATCCTGGAAAAAGCCGGAACCGCCAGCGATGCGCTCAATAAGATTCCTGCGCTGAAGGCTGAAAAAGATGGCGCAGTGGAGGTGTTCGGACGCGGGGCGGCAGAAGTGTATATCAATGGTAGAAAGGTTCAAGACCTTTCCGAACTCTCCCGCCTGCAATCCGACCAAATCCAAAGTGTCGACGTGGTGCAAAACCCTGGTGCGCGCTATGCGGCAAGCACCAAGGCAGTGGTGCGCATCACTTTGAAGAAAAAGAAAGGCGACGGATTCAGCATTGCCAACTTTTTCGACTCCTATCGCCAATACGAATGGACCGTGCTCGACGATATCGACATCAACTACCGCACCGGTGGCCTCGACGTCACGCTCAACGTGTGGGCAGGACAATACAACAGCCAATCACCTCAAGACAATGTGCTCTCGTACTACAACGGCACCGACTTCATCGAAGGCAAATCCTATAGCGAACAGAAAAAGATTTGGAGAGGTTTCTCACCACAAATCCAACTCAACTATCAATTCAACGAAAACCACTCTATCGGTGCGTTCTACAAGTGGGACCGCCATCCAGCATCCGACTACACCGCCACGTTCACTTGCGACAGTTACGAGAATGGCGCGCGCTCCGAACACTCTGAAAGCGACATCAACCAAAGAGAATCGTTCAAAAAGCACATTTTCAACGCTTACTACAATGGTAAGGTGGGAAATCTGGGCATCGACTTCAACGTGGACGGACTCTTCGACAACACCAACGACCCTAACTCCACTCGCGAAACCATCGTCGACAAAGATGGCAACAAAACGGTGACCAACATCAACAACCTCACCGTGAGCAAGAACAACTTCTGGGCCACCAAACTCGTGCTCACACACCCGCTCTGGGGAGGCAATCTCACCATGGGGGCTGAATACTCGCACAACAACCGCGCCGACTCTTATTCTTTCGTGAGCGAACAAAGTCTGCCCGTACAAAACACCGACAGCCGCATCAAGGAAAACATGGCAAGCGGATTCGTTGAATACGGTCACCAATTCGGCAAACTCTATGCACAAGCTGGTATTCGCTACGAGCACCTGAGCAACAATTACTACAACTTTGGCGTACGCCAAGACGAAGTGTGCCGCAACTATGGCGACTGGTTCCCAACTGTGGTGCTCGCAATGCCGGTGGGCAAAACACAAATGTCGCTCTCTTACCGACGCGACATCGACCGACCTGCCTACTCGAGCCTCACATCAAGCACTATCTACATCAACAAGTATACCTACCAAAGCGGTAACCCTTACTTGCGCCCAACCTACACCCACTCTCTGGTCTACAACTTGGCTTGGAACGCGTTCAACCTCAATATGAACTTCCAGCGCACAAAAGACAACGTGACGATGATCACCGAACCATTCCCCGGCTCTTCCGACCCATTGGTTAGCTTGATTCACCCTGCTAACGGCGACGAGTTCAATCGCATGATGATTAGCCCATCTTACCGCCCTGTGTTTGGCGCTTGGCACCCTATGTGGAGCGTGGGACTGATTTTGCAAAACTACAAGAGCCTCAATATGAAAGGCGAAAAGATGACCCTCAACCACCCATTCTTACAGGTGGCATGGAAAAACGACTTCGAACTTCCTCACAACTTCCGACTCAACGCCGCTATCCAATTCGTGCCTAAAGGCTGCGACTACACCAACTTCCGACTCGACCGTGCACAAATCGACACCCAACTTGGTGTGCAAAAGGACTTCAACTTGCGCGCTGCCGGACGACTCACCCTCGACGTGCGTTGCTACGACCCATTCCACTTGCACAAGACTGGTGCCACCATATTCGGGGTTCGCGAACTCGCCTTGACCACCCCTGCACACCGCACCTTCCAAGTGAGCGTGACATGGAAACTCAACGAAACCAGCAAGAAATACCGCGGCTCTGGCGCTGGCGAAAAGCAAAAGGCTCGTATGGGAAAATAACAACAAATATCCAAACATTTCATGCTAGAGGCTGTATCATAATGCGAAATTAGGCGTTTTGTAGTTATTATGTTTGCATTGTGTTTACCGATCCGCTATTTTTTGGTGCATA
>JAUNNJ010000071.1 GCA_030531495.1 Bacteroidales bacterium | reverse complement strand
GCAAGAATTGCAAAAATAGAGTATAAATCAATAGCCCTAATTAAAAGTAAATCAGTAAATAAGGATTAGTTTACATCAAAAGAATCACTTTGATGTACTTTGATGTAAAGAAAATTGCTGGTTTTTGGCGTTTATTTGAGGGCGTTGGTGTTCATGCGGTGCATGTATTGCTGGATGAGGGATTTTAGTTCGTTTTCGAGGGCTGTTTGCTGTGGTAGTGTGCCGGCGAGGTTTTGCTTCAGCAGTGGGTCGGTCTTGAAGCGGTAGAGCGCTTTGGTCTTTTGGCCGTCGAACTGGAGCATGAGGTCGCCCTTGAAGTATTGATACACGCCATTGTTGTAGTTGAACGCCCAAGTCTGGTCGGCAGGAGTGCTCAACAAGTCGCAACCAAAAGCCACGTACGGCTTATCGTAGCCGAGGATGCCCATGAGAGTGGGCAGAACATCGATTTGCTGGGCAATCACATCCTTCTTGATGCCAGCTTCCAACGACCCGTCGGGGGCGAAAAATACGATTGGAATACTGTATAGTCCTTGGTCTGACTTATAGAAAGCGTGTGTATTTTGGTTAGTATGATCGGCCACGAGCACGAACACGGTGTTGCGATACCACGCTTGATGACTTGCACTTTCGAAGAATTTCCGCAATGCCATATCGGTATAACGAACGCACTTGTGGATAGGTTGTCCACCTTCTTCTTTATAAGTTGAGGCATACTGTTCGGGCACCTTAAATGGGTGGTGCGACGATGCTGTGAACACTGATGCGAGGAAAGGCTGCTTGAAGCCGTTCATCATGCGCACCATGTGCTGCATATAGGGTTCGTCCCAGATGGCCCACATGCCATCGAAATCGGCATCACCATTGCCTTTAGGGTCGGCATTGTATTCGGTGCGGCCATAGTATTTATCGTAGCCTGTGGCGCGCGCAAACGCCTCAAATCCCATTGAGCCATTGTCGGCACCATGGAAGAAGGCACTGTAATAGCCTTTGTCGTGGAGCATGCCGGCAAGGCCTGTGAGGTCGTTCATCGATGCTGGAGTGAGGAAGAAAGGTTCCACCATCATTGGGATGCTCGACAGTGTGGACGGCATGGCGTCAATGCTTTTGCGGCCGTTGGCAAAAGTGTATTCAAATGTGAGACTTTTGGTGAGCAGCGAATCCACGAAAGGCGTGTAGCCTTTGTATTTACCACCGTCGAGGTCTTTGTTCAGGCTTCCGATATATTCTTTACCCAGACTTTCGACTATCAGCACTACCACATTCTTTTTCTGCATCTTCACGCCAGCTGCAGGGCGGTGGATGGGAGAGTAGAGAGCGAGCATTTGCTTTTCGGAGGTGAAATATTTAGGCTCTTCAAACACATTTTTGCCTATGGTGCGCAGCAACGAGAATGGGGTGTTGAGCACAATAGCCGCCTCTGTGGGGTGGTCGACATATTGGTTGGCATTGCTCACCGTGATGGGGCGCACATTGTGGGCCAGTCCGCCACGCATACCGCCCAACACGCAAGGCACCATCACCACCAACGATGCCGCCATAGCCAGACTATATTTCCACCAGCATAGTGCGTGGTGCTCCAGTTGATGTTGTTTATATAATCGCCAAAGCGCATAAATCAGTGCAGCGCCAATGAGCACCAGGTAGAAGTGGCGAACGAGTTCGGTGCCGAAAATGCCTGCAAGGTTACCTTCGTGGCTAAACTCGCTGAACACTGTGCTGGTGGTGCGTCGCGAAGTGTATTGGAAATAAACGCAGTCGCACATATTCATCACCACAGCCAATGAATTCACCACCACAAACACCCATTTGCAAATATTTTGGTAGAGCGCGCGCTCTTTCAGATGCAAAGGAAAGAGCACCATCACTATCCAAAGCACATTGGTGTACATGATGGCTGATGAATCGAAAAAGAAGCCGCCGCGGAGCATTTCAGCCAAGTGCGAGGCAGAGAGATTGTCGGCGAAACTGCTATAGTTCACCGCCAAAAACACCAGACGGCACAGAAAATATACTGCGTACGCCAACAATAGTCCGCTCACCACCGTAATCAGTGGCGAATACAGGCTATTGTTCAATATTTTATTAATCTTGTTTCGCATAAAAGTGATGTTTGTTTATCACGCTACAAAAGTAACCAAATCCACACAAACCACAAAATACCTACAATGAACGAGATGTTAACGTAGGATGAGTTGGTTGGTGTTCATGCGGTGCATGTATTGCTGAATGAGGGCCTTGAGTTCGTGTTTGAGGGTGGCTTGCTGTGGTATTGAGCCCACGAGGTTATGCTTTAATAGCGAGTCGGTCTTGAAACGATAGAGGCCGATAGTCTTTTGTCCGTCGAATTGGAGCATAAGGTCGCCCTTGAAGTATTGATATACGCCGTTGTTGTAGTTGAACGCCCAAGTCTGTTCGGCAGGCGTGCTCAACAAGTCGCACCCGAAAGCCACGTACGGCTTGTCGTAGCCGAGGATATGCATCAGAGTGGGAGTGATGTCGGTTTGCTGGGCAATCACATCCTTCATTACGCCCGGGCGTAGGCTACCGTCGGGGGTGTAGAAAATGATAGGAATGCTATAGAGGCCTTGTTCCGTCTTATAGAAAGGGTGCTGGTTGATGTTGGTGTGGTCGGCCACAAGTACGAAGATAGTGTTGCGGAACCACGGTTCGTGGCTGGCGCGTTCAAAGAATCGGCGTAGAGCCATGTCGGTGTAGCGTACGCACTTGTAGATGGGCATGCCGCCAGGAGCATCGGTAAATTTGCCAGCATACTGTGCTGGAATGTTGTAGGGGTGATGCGACGAAGCTGTGAACATCGACACGAGGAACGGCTGGCGGAAAGTGCCTATTTCATCGAGCGTGTACTGCAAGAAAGGCTCGTCCCAAATGGCCCATTTTCCGTCGAAGTCGTCCATACCTCCATATTTAGGCGAACTGCAATACTCGTTGAGCCCGTAATATTTCTCATAGCCGATGGCATGTGCAAATGCGCTGAAGCCCATGGAAATGTTGTGTGCCCCATGGAAAAAGGCACTGTAGTAGCCGCGAGGGCGAAGCATCTTTGGCAGTCCGCCCACATCGTTGAGCGAGGCGGGAGTGAGGAAGAACGGTTCCACCATCATGGGTATGCCCGACAGAATTGATGGCATGGCATCCATGGAGATGCGGCCGTTGGCAAATGTGTACTCAAATGTGAGACTCTTGGTGAGCAGCGAATCCACGAATGGCATATAGCCTTTGTAGTGGCCGCCTTCGAGTGTGGGGTTGAGGCTCCCGATGTATTCCTTGCCCATACTTTCCACTATAAGCACCACCACATTCTTCTTTTGTGAAGTGGTGAGCGAATCGCGTACGGGCGTGATGATAGGTTCATAGGTGCGCTTCATCTCCTCCATCGACATATAGGAAGGAGTGACGAACACCTTTTTGCCTATGCTGCGAATAATGGAGAAAGGAGTGTTGAGCACCACAGTGCCCTCGATGGGGCGATTCACATATTCATTGGCATTGCTGATGGTGATGGGGCGTGTGCCGGCAGTGGCACTGCCACGAATGCCGATGATGGCGAGCGGAGTCAGCACCAATAATGTCAAGCACTGTGCCACATAATAGCGCCAACGCCTTTGCCAAATGCATTTATCGGGAGTGCGGTAGCAAAGCCACATGAGCGCCACGAGCACCGCAAACAGGAGCACGAGATACCAGTGGTTGACGAATTCGGTGAGGAAAATGGAAGCGATATTATTTTCGCTTGCAAATTCGGAGAACACCGTCACGGTGGAGCGGCGGCCGGTGTAGGTGAAATAAACGGCATCGCCAAGATTGAGAGCGAGGCCTATGGAGTTGGTGGCCACGAAGAGCCATTTGAGAAAGCGGTGGAAACCCGCCACCTCTTTGCGCCCCCATGGCAGAAGCATAAGCACGAGGTAGAGGCTATTGATGTAGAGAAGGGCAGAGGTGTCAAACACCAGTGCACCACGGAGCATACTCAAAGCGAGAGGGGCGCTCATGTCGGGTGCAAAAGTGGAGTAGTTTTCAAAAAAGAAAGCCAGGCGCGAAATCATAAACACTGCGTACGCCAAGAGCATATTCAGCAGTGCAGCACCTGTGTTGGTGCGAAAAAAATTCGCTATTCTTTTCATGTTTGTTTGATTATAATCCTAATATCAAGAATCCTGCATAAGAAAGCCATGCGAGTCCTATGAGTATCCAAGCCACTTCGGGGCGGTCTTTATAGGTGTAGTTGGCGAGGTAGCCGCAGAGCAGTGCAAACACAGGCATGCCAAGCATAAGAAAGCGCTCGATGGCTGTGTCCATCTTGTCGACATGAGCCAGCAGCAGCGGCCACATCAGTACCGGCACTGTGGAAAATAAAGCTACCCATTTAAATTTCTTTTCGCTCATCATAATTTTTTTAGTCAACGAATCTGCAGGCCTATAAAGCCTAGAAATTCTAGAAAACCTATAATTTCTAACTTCTAATTTCTAATCTCTAATTTTAGCATTGCTTCGATGGTGTCGCGGTTGTTGCTTAGGCGAGGGATTTTTCGTTGGCCGCCGAGTTTGCCCGTTGTGGCGAGCCATCGGTCGAAGAGGCCTTCGCTTGCCACCACCAGCGATGGGGCATCGAGGAAGATGTTGCCGCTTCGTTTGGCATCGTAATCGCTGTTTTCCTGTCGCAGACACTCATCGAGCACCTGCATAAATTCCTCCTTTGATTTAGGCATCTTGGCAAACTCAATGAGCCACTCGTGTCGGCCTCGCGTATGGTCGCCGGCATAGACGGGAGCGGCGGTGTAGTTGAGCACCTGTGCGCCCGTGAGCACCGAAGCCTTGGTGATGGCTGCATCGGCATTGTGTACCATCAATTCCTCGCCAAAGGCATTAATGAAATGCTTGGTGCGACCTGCAATGCGTATTTTTATAGGGTTGGTCTGCTCGATGGTCACTGTGTCGCCGATGCGGTAACGCCACAAGCCATTGCAAGCGGTAATCACCAACTCGTAGGTTTTGCCAGCCTCCACTTCCCAAACGGGGTATACCTCAGGAGTGGGGCTGTCGGTATCTTCGATAGGGATGAATTCAAAGAACACGCCAATATCAAGCAAAAGCAGCATGGCGGTTGACTCCCACGAACTCTGTACGGCGAAGAATCCCTCGCTGGCATTGTAAGTGTCGAGGAAGTGCATTTTACTCATATCGCAAATTTTCTCGTATTGCTCACGGTAGGGCGCAAATGCGATGCCACCGTGGAAAAACACTTCCAGATTTGGCCATACATCGTGGATGCAGTTCACGCCCTTGCGTGCCATCACCTCCTTGAGCACAGTGAGGAACCACGAAGGCACACCCGAAAGATTGGTGACATCGGCACCGAGCGAAGCTTCCACCAGAGCGGGTAACTTTTCGCGCCAGTCTTCCATCAGGGCAATCTTCTTGCTGGGTACACGGAAAAGATTCACCAGCGGATTGATGTTTTGGATAAGTGTGGCGCTGAGGTCGCCCACCATAGTGCCCGGCTTCAGGTCGAGTTGGTTGGCAAAACTGCCGCCCAAAATAAAGCCTTTTCCACTAAAGATTCGGCTGTCGGGATTGAGGTTGAGATAATGCGACACCACATCGCTCGCGCCCTGATAATGGTTCAGCTTGAGCGAATCGCGAGTGATGGGGATATATTTACTTTTGCCATCGGTAGTGCCCGACGATTGAGCGAAATTGAAGCATTTTCCACGCCACAGCACATTGGCCTCACCATTGACCATGCGCATGATTTGCGGACGAAGGTCCTCATAGCGATAGAGCGGCACAGTGGAAGCGAACTCGCGATAGGTGCGCATCTTCGAGAAGTTGTACTTGCGACCAAACTCGGTGAGCGATGCGTGCTCTATGAGTTTCACCAACTCGCCCTGCTGAACGGCATCGGCATAGTCTTTGAATCGCAACTGGTCGTATAGCCGCGAGATGAAGCGTTTTCTTGCAAATGGAGTAAAATTAATCATTACCACACAAAGTTACTGCAACCCATCGGCAATTCAAAATTTTTACACCATTCGGCTGGATTTTTTCTCTGCCGGGAAGAAAAAAGCGAGGCTTTCAATAGTGTTTCGTGAAAGCCTCGCATTGTTTTGTCTATTGTATGAATTCGTCGAACAAGCCGTTCGCAATTTCTTTCTCACGCTTGGTGATAGTCTTGTCCTTTGCAGGATTGTATTTCGGGTCGGGGAAATACCACCACTGGCTGTTGAAATACTTTTGAAGGCGTTTGTCCTTAAACTTGTAGCCACGCATTGCGTATGGCAAGTTTCGCATGATGCGACGCTTCATCGAAGCGCTCTTTGCGAAATCAATCCAAGTGATAGGGCTGAAATTCACGCCGCCGTCGTAGTAGATGTTTTCGCTGAATGGGTCGCCGCCAGAGGTTTCATACTTCACAAATTCAGAGTTTGCTATCAAGCAATCGGCCGACGAAATCCAGAGTTCGGCTTTAGGGCAGAAATTGGTCACATGCCATTCCACCACAGCATCGCGAACGGAGAGTTCGTAGTAATTGCGGTGAGGGTTTTCCTGGTCGTCGTTGTCGTTCCACATCACGCGTCGCGCATTGCCCTTGCCGCTCGTAATCCACATGTTCACATCGGTGCCGAGGAAAGGCTTAGAATTCACAACAAAGTGCTTGGGAATGCCTGCCGAAGTGACACGAAGGGTGAAATCGTCGATTTGCTTGTTGGCCCAGCGGGTGGCAGGAGTCAACTTATAGTCGATCCAAAAAGCGTGGCCCACCCCATACGACTCCTGATAGGAATAAGTGTGGTGCACAATGTTTTTACCGGGATTGAAGTGCGCCTTGAAACTATACACATAGGCATATTTGAGCGGCGTTTCGTTGTCAGATTTCAGAAGATGGCGTCCGCAGTCGTCGGAAAATTCCCACTTGTTCCTGTCCACATTCTTGATACCATTGTCTAATCCGTTTTCAGAGATGGCATTTTCATAAGGGAGAGTCTGGCCATTCATCTCCACCACAAACTTTTTGATATTGGGATGCGGACCCACAGAGAGTTTTGTATTGTCATCGAAATAGGGTGGGATGGCTTCAAACCCCATCAGAATGTCGGTGGCAGGGCCATCGTTGCGAAATTCGTAATACACATCGATGTTGGTCACCCCATTGTTAGTCAAGTTCACCGTAAGGATTTCCTTCACTACAGAAATATTTGTGCTTTGAATAGGCACTAACTGATTACCATTGGTGAAATATTCGCTATCATTGGCCACAGCACCAGCAGCGACCATCAACCCGAAAAGAAAAACTAAAAGCCTTTTCATATCATAAAATTTTTTATTTGTTCACGCGGATTTATATTCAATCTGCAAATTAAGTGAAATTTTTGATAATAAAAAAACAAAACCCAGAGATACACAAAGCGATAAACCAGAAATCAAACTGTTTCTTAAAAATAGGAACATCGTGTCGGCTTCTTCCATGTCTTTTTTCTATGGGGGCTTTTATGGCGGTGGTTTTGTGGGATGGAAATATTATTCTATATTTGTAGGGAAAATAATTGATTTACTCATTAACTATATTTGAAGTGCAATGATGAAAGGAAAGAAAACTTGTAAGATTCTGAAGGATATCCGTCGCGAAATAGCGAAGGCCAACGATATTGAGCTGGTGATTAGCGAATGCACCTACAAGGGCGACTGCGCTGGCACTTGCCCCAAGTGCGAGGCTGAAGTGCGCTATCTTGAAGAAGAACTTGCCCGCCGCCAGCGTATGGGCAAGAAGGTGGCTGTGGTTGGGCTGGTGGCATCGTTGATGTCGGGATTGACCAGTTGCGGCACGAAAAGCAAAATCTTTCAGATGGTGGGGGATGTCCCTTATCAGGCTGAACAAATTCGTGGAAAGATGCCCGCTCCAAATTCGGACGACTCTATTTCTGCCGATTCTGCCGACAACAAAGTGTGCGAACTGAAACAAGAAACTCCTAATACAAAATAAAACTCAATGAAAGCAAAGCTCGTGATAGTGGCTCTTCTATGTGCTATGTGTAGCACTGCGTGGGCTGGGAAGATTGTGACCGATAGCATTGAAAGTAAAATTCTCGGTGCCACAGTGAAATACAATGTGTATGTGCCAAACGGATTCGACAGGACCAACAAACTCTATCCTGTGGTGTATCTGCTACATGGCCTTTATGGTGGCTACAACGACTGGGCTAAGCAGGGCAATATGCAACTGGTGACCGACGAACTTATTGGTAGCGGCGAAGCCGAGGAGATGATTGTGATTATGCCGAATGCCGGCCATCACGATATCCACAATGTGTGGAATGGATACTTCAATATGCCAGAGTGGAACTATGAAGACTTCTTTTTTCAGGAACTCATTCCGCAGGCAGAGCAAAAATACCGTGGTGTGAGCGACAAGATGCACCGTGCCATTATGGGCCTCTCGATGGGTGGAGGTGGCAGCACTGTGTATGCGCAGCATCACCCCGACGCCTTCTCTTCGTGCTATGCGATGAGCGCGTGGCTCGACCAACCAACGATTGATGAGAAAATGCCCCACACCAAGTTTTATCACACTTGCGTGAGTGTGCACGAAAATTCGGCAGTGGCATTCGTTGAAAACGCTACCGACGAGCAAGTGAAGCAACTGAAGTCGGTGAAGTGGTTCTTCGATTGTGGCGACGACGATGGGTTGATGGACCTTTCCGTGAAGATTTACCAAGCCATGCGCAGCAAGCGTGTGAAGAGCGAACTCCGCATCAAAAATGGTGTGCACAACTGGGAATACTGGCATTTGGCGCTTCGCGAAGCACTGCCTTTCGCATCGCGCTCTTTTGCAAAATAAGCGACTATTAAAAGGTGGATTAGAGAACAAATGGAATCGATAAAGGAAATATATAAAATAGGATTGGGGCCTTCAAGCAGCCACACGATGGGACCGCGTTTTGCATCCGAGCGTTTTGCTGCGAAAGTGAAAAATGCTGCGCGTTTTGAAGTCACACTCTATGGCTCGCTTGCCGCAACAGGCAAAGGACACCTAACGGATGTGGCGGTGCTGGAAGTGCTTGAACACTTGGCTCCCACCACCATTGTGTGGCGGCCAGATGTGTTTCTGCCATTTCACCCCAACGGCATCACTTTCAAGGCTTTTGACGCTGCCGACAATCAGATGAGCGAATGGACCGTGTATAGCATTGGCGGCGGCAATTTGGCAGAAGAAGGCAAATCCCGATACAATAAAAAGGTGTATGGCATGCACACCATCAAGAGTATTCTCGATTGGTGCGACCGCACAGGGAAATCGTATTGGGAATATGTAGAAGACTGCGAAGGTAAAGGCATTTGGGACCACTTGAAGGTGGTGTGGGATGCGATGCAGGCTTCTGTGAAACGAGGTCTTGAAGCCGAAGGTGTGTTGCCCGGTCTACTTGGTGTGCGTCGGAAGGCCGTAATGTATTATATGCGTGCCAATGGCTTTACGGGAAGTTTGAAAAGCCGTGGTTTGGTCTATTCGTATGCGCTTGCCGTGTCGGAAGAAAATGCGAGCGGCGGAGAAATTGTCACCGCGCCCACATGTGGCAGTTGTGGCGTGTTGCCGGCTGTGCTCTACCATCTTCACACCAGCAAGGGCTTCAGCGAACAGCGCATTCTGCGCGCCCTTGCCACTGCGGCGCTCTTTGGAAATGTGGTGAAAACCAACGCTTCAATTTCGGGTGCCGAAGTGGGATGCCAAGGCGAAGTGGGAGTGGCTTGCGCGATGGCGAGTGCAGCTGCTTGCCAACTCTTCGGAGGCACACCAGCACAAATTGAATACGCCGCAGAAATGGGTCTTGAGCACCATTTGGGCCTCACTTGCGACCCGATGTGCGGTTTGGTGCAGATTCCTTGCATTGAGCGAAATGCCTATGCCGCAGCGCGTGCGCTCGATTCGAATTTGTATGCCACCATTAGCGACGGCAAACACCGCGTGAGTTTCGACAAGGTGGTGGCTGTGATGAAGCAAACAGGCAAGGACCTCCCGTCGCTCTACAAGGAAACCAGCGAAGGCGGTCTTGCATTGCTTAAATAAGATAAAAAGTCAAAAAAAAAGAATCTTCGATGATTCGAAAATTCAATATGAACCAGAGAGTTTCGCCCATATTGATGCTTCAGAAGCAGCGCGCTTTGCTGCAGGCTGAATACGATGCCGAGAAAGAGGATTTTCGCCGGCAGACCGAAACTGTGGGTGTGCGTCGCAAGGTGAAGCGGGGCGATTGCTGGCTTCCGCTGCGTATAGGCAGAAGTTACTACAATTCGCTCAATCAACTGGTGGTGGAGGTGTTTCGCACCGAAGACATAGAGGTGGAGCACAACTTTGAGTTTGGCCGTCAGGTGATGTTTTTCCACATCGACCACCAAGATGAAATCCATTATTTCTCGTTTTCTGCCACTGTGAGTTATGCTGAATCGGAGCGTATGGTGGTGGCGATTCCCGATGCGGGATGCGTCACACAGCTGCAAGCAGCCTACAACGTGGGTGTGCAACTGTCGTTCGATGAGACCACCTATCGCCTGATGATGGAGGCTCTGGAGCGCGTGATGCGCGCCAAAGGCAACCGACTGGCTGAACTTCGCGACATCTTCTACAATCCTTCCGACACAAAGAAATTCTCATTTGCGCCGATGCGTTTCCCGTGGCTCAACCCCACGCAGGAGCATGCCGTGAACGAGGTACTCTTGGCGAAAGATGTGGCCATCGTGCATGGACCTCCGGGCACTGGCAAAACCACCACGCTTGTGGAGGCCATCTTCGAAACGTTGCGCCGCGAAAACCAGGTAATGGTGTGTGCGCAGAGCAATATGGCTGTCGACTGGATTAGCGAGCGACTGGTGGACCGCGGTGTGGATGTGCTGCGCATAGGCAACCCCACGAAAGTGAACGACAAAATGCTTTCGTTCACCTACGAACGCCGTTTTGAGTCGCACCCCGACTATCCCAGCCTTTGGGCGCTGCGCAAGGCTATCCGCGAAATGCAGAGCCGCAGAAAACGTGGCGACCATGGCTATCACGATAAACTCGACCGCCTGAAAAGCCGGGCCACCGAACTTGAAGTGCGCATCAATGCCTCGCTCTTCGGTAGCGCGCGTGTGATTGCTTGCACACTGGCGGGCAGCGCCAGTCGGGTGTTGAGCGGCATGAAGTTTGCCACCCTCTTTATCGACGAGGCTGCGCAGGCACTCGAAGCCGCGTGCTGGATAGCTATCCGCAAGGCCAATCGTGTGATTTTTGCCGGCGACCACTGCCAACTTCCACCCACAGTGAAGAGCATCGAGGCACTGAAAGGCGGGCTCGACCAAACCCTTATGGAGCGCATCGTGAAGAGCAACCCGCAAGTGGTGACGTTGCTGAAGATGCAATACCGCATGAACGATGAGATTATGCGCTTTTCCAGTGAGTGGTTCTACCACGGGCAAGTGCAGAGTGCCCCCGATGTAAAGTACCGCAGCATCCTCGATTTCGACACCCCGATGGTGTGGATTGATACCAGCGACCGCGACTTCAAGGAGCAATTCGTGGGCGAGAGTTTCGGGCGTATCAACAAAGACGAAGCCATCCTCACCCTGCAGACCCTGCAGGACTATTTCACTAAAATCGGTCGCGAGCATGTGCTCGACGAACGTCTTGATGTGGGCATTATATCGCCCTACCGTGCACAGGTGCAGTTTTTGCGCAAAATGATTCGCGCCACCGAGTTTTTCAAGCCCTACCGCCACTTGATTTCGGTCAACACCGTCGACGGTTTTCAGGGGCAGGAGCGTGATGTGATACTCATCAGCCTCGTACGCGCAAACGACGACGGGCAGATAGGTTTCCTGCGCGACCTTCGTCGCATGAACGTGGCCATCACCCGCGCCCGCATGAAGCTTATCATCCTCGGCGAGGCCGCCACCCTCACCCGCCATCCCTTCTACCGCCGCCTCCACCACTACATCTCCTCCCTCCAAGAAGGCACCCAAGCCGATAAAGATATTAAACAAAACGACCAAAATACTCCCACAGAATGAAAGCGATATTGGAATTTTTGAAGAATTGGACGCTGCCTTCGGCTATTGTGGTCGGGGCGTCGCTGTATTACCTGTTTTCGATGATTCCTGCACTCGACGGTTTCTCGGCTGTGGCAAGCCCGGTGTTCGATGCTGTGCTACCGTGGTTTCTCTTCGTGATTCTGTTCACCACATTCCTGAAGATTGACTATAAAAAACTGCGTCTTGCCAAATGGCACCTGTGGATTAGCATCACGCAGATTGTGATGGTGCTTGTGCTGGTGGGGTGCATTCTGTATTTCCATGTGAAGGGCGACGATTTGGTGCTGATGGAATGCATTTTGGCTTGCGTGATTGGACCGTGTGCCGCGGCGTCGAGCGTGGTGACGGCGAAGCTGGGCGGCAGTCTGGAGTCGATGACCACCTACACTTTTGTGTCGAATTTGCTCACTGCCATTATGATTCCGCTCTTTTTCCCGCTCATTGACCAGCAGGTGGAGATGAGTTTCGTGTCGGCGTTTCTGATGATTATGTGGAAAGTGTGTGTGATTCTGGTGGTGCCTATGGCGCTTGCCTATCTGGTGAAATGCTTTTTGCCGAAGGTGCAGCAGTGGGTAGCGTCGAAAACCGACCTTTCGTTTTATCTCTGGGGGTGCTCGCTTTCTATCGTGACGGGTATCACCTTCCGCAATATCATGAATTCTAATGCGCCGCTGTCGCTGCTTGGCACCATTGCCGTGGTGAGTTTCGTGCTGTGCGTTATCCAGTTTTCTGTGGGTCGCAACATCGGCCATTTCTTTGGTTGCACGGTGGAGGGCGGACAGGCGTTAGGGCAGAAAAACACGGCGTTCGCTATCTGGGTGTCGAGCGCTTATATCAATCCGTTGGCGGCTGTAGGTCCAGGCTGCTACATCATTTGGCAAAACGCCATCAACAGCCTCGAACTCTACCACCACCGCACCCCTCCTCACACCGACGACTGACCTTTTAGCTTTCGAAAAAAATGTTGTTTTTTACTCCATCATTTTGATGAGGGTGTAGATGGATTCGCGGCCGGTGTTCATGAGCAGGTCGAGGATGCTGAGGCCGGGTTGGAAGCCGTGGCGTGTGGCCCATACTTGATAGTAGGGGACATCGGCTATGGGCAGTGTGTCGGGCTTTTTTCCTCCGATTTTGCCGCGTAGGTCGGTGGCGGTGGACAATGTCTCGGCGTCGATGCTGTGGGTTTCGATTTCGATGGGAAGGTCGAGGAAGTCGATGATTAGATTCTGCAACTGCGTGTTGAATTCAAGTAGCGATGTTTGGTTGCCCGCAATGATGGTGTGGAGATCGTCGGCGATGTAGTCGAAGTAAGGCGATTTTCCGTAAGCTGAGTAGAGCGCGCCCCAGTGGAGGTGGCGCCAGTTGCCGTGCTCCGAGATGCGCACATCCTTCATGGCCACGGGCATGGCATTGGTGCGTCCCTCAAGTGCGATGGTGAGGCGTTGCACACCATTAGGCCCTTCTACCAAGTAGCGGTGGTGGCTGTGGCGCAGAGGCAGACGGCGCTCGTCGGGGTCGACAATCACCTTTCCTGCTTGAAGCATAGCGGCATAGCAACGGACACTTCCCGCTGCCATACTGCCCATGATGATTGGTTTGTTTTTCTCAAGCATTGTCGGTGAGTCTACTGGTCTATTAGCATAGAAAATATAGAAATTATAGAAATTCGAGGAAATCTAACTTCTAACTTCTAATTTCTAATCTCTAAGTT
>JAUNNJ010000070.1 GCA_030531495.1 Bacteroidales bacterium | reverse complement strand
CAATTTATTCCGCCCAGTCGCTTGCGACTGCAAACATAGTAACTTTTGATGTAAAGTTTGTTTTGTTTGTTGATATATAGGTGGTTAGCTGTGTGTTGTTCTGCTTGATTTTTGCACATTCAGTACTTTTTTGTTGCCAAAGCTCGTTGGAGATTACTGGTTGCAACTCAAACCCTCTAACACCCTGCAAGCGCACCCTTACGAATAGGCTGGCAGAGGGCTGAAGGCCCGATTGCTGAGCGAGAGCGAACGATAACCCGGAGGTCGGGTGGGGGGCTGAAAGTCCGCGATAGCATATTATGTTGGTATGCACGAGCGACCCTCCGAGGCTCGGGCATTGGGGCGTGTACTTCTGTCACCAAGCAGCGCTTCGTATCGCTTCGCTCTACTCGCTTGCATGGTGTTTCCGCATCATCAGCCGTTGCCGACGGCTTTGTGTTTTAGCAAGCTTTGATGCGGTTGCCCTGTATTAATGTGGGATAAATTCGTGCCCTTTATAGAAAAATGTGTATCTTTGTCGGTTGAATTACATTTTATATGAAATTAAGGTCACTTACATATCTTCTTATGTTGGGCATAGCACTGGTGCTGTGGTCGTGCGCTAATATCGGCTCGCCTACAGGCGGCCCTCGCGACTACACCCCCCCTGTGTTGCTCAAGTCAAGCCCTGCGCCACGCACGGTGAACTTCAAAGGAAAGAAAGTGACGCTTCAATTCGACGAAATTGTGGTGCTGAAAGACCAGCAGAAAAAGGTGGTGATTTCGCCAGCGCAGAAAGAACCTGCCACGATTCGTTCGCTTGGTCGCACTGTGGAGGTCTTGTTCAACGACGATTTGCTTCCCAACACCACCTACACCATCGACTTCAGCGACGCTATTGAAGACAACAACGAGGGCAACCGCCTCGACGGCTACTGCTTCTCGTTCTCCACAGGCGAATCCATCGACACGATGAGCGTGTCGGGCATGGTGCTTCGTGCCCGCGACCTTGAGCCGATGCAGCACGTGATGGTGGGCCTGCACAGCAACCTCGACGACACCGCGTTCACTGCATCGAAGTTTGAACGCATCTCTCGCACCAACGACAAGGGCGAATTCACTGTGCAAGGTATGAAGCCAGGCAAATACCACATCTTCGCATTGAACGATATGGATGGCAACTACCGTATGAGCCGGAGCGAAGACTATGCATTCCTCGACGAAATCATCGTGCCAAGCGTGCGTGAGTTCACTTCGCAAGACACCACCTTCACCTTCGACCGCCGAGTCGACACCGTGGTGACCGCTACGCACACCGAATATCTGCCCAACGACATTTTGCTGAGCATGTTCAACGAGCGCTACATGCCGCTCTATCTGAAGAAAACAGAGCGTGTGGGCCGCGAACGCCTGTTCGTGCTTTTCTCTGCGCCCAACCAGCTTCCCGAACTTAATATCATTTCTCCTGCCGAGCATGCTGCCGACTGGTATGTGATGGACCGCCGCGAAGGCAACGACTCCATCGTGTATTGGCTTACCGACAGCACACTCATTAAATCCGACAGCATCATCGTGGATTTGCACTATGCGAAGATGGACTCGCTGGAGCAAATCGTGCAAGCCAACGACACCATCGTGTTCCAGACTCGCCGCACCAATGCAGAAATCAAGGCTGAACGTGAGGCAAAGAAGGAGCGTGAAGAGATGAACAAGGAGCGCGAGAAGTTGATGAAGCGTCGCGAAAAACTGGTGGCTGAAGGCAAGGAAACCACAGAGATTGACCTCGATATCAAGGCTCTGGCACAGGAGGAACGCAGTCGCCGTGAAGTGCTAAAACTGGAGCCAAAGAAAACCGGCCAACTTGAGGTGACCGACACCATCCGATTTGATTTCCATACGCCAATCGGCAATATCACCCAAAGTGGAATACGCTTGGAGCACATGCAGAAGGACAGCACTTGGGTGCGCATTAAGGCTAAAATGCAATTGGTTGACGATTTGAATCCGCTGCGATACATGGTTCAGGCCAACCTGAAGCCAGAAGAGCAATATCGCCTCACTGTGGATTCGGCTGCCGTTTGCGACATCTATGGCGTGGCCAACGACTCCACCACCTACAACTTCAAGATAAAGTCGCTCGACGAGTATGGCTATGTGATACTGCATGTCAACAGTGGCGACAGTGCTTTCGTGGAATTGCTCGATGGTAGCGAGAATGTGCTTCGCCACGAGCGTGTGAAAGACGGCACCGTGAAGTTTGACAACCTGATTCCTGCCGACTATTACGCGCGACTGGTTATCGACACCAACGGCAACGACCGCTGGGATCCAGGCTACTACACCGACCACCGTCAGCCAGAGGAAGTGTACTACTATCCGTTCGGCGAAAAACTGCGTGTGCGCAAGAGTTGGGGCCGTGAGGAAACTTGGGACATCTATTCCACTCCGCTCAACCAGCAGAAGCCTGAGAAGATTAGAAAGAACAAGCCAGAGCGTCGCAGAGACTCACTTGAGCGACAAGAGACGAAGAACGACGACGAGGAGGAAGACGAATTCGGAAGCAACGCTTTCGGGCGCAACACCTATAGCGGCAACAAATATCGCGACTATCAGAACGGTAACAGATATTGATTTGTGGCACGAAAGTTGCAAGTATTTCCTCAAAATCATTATCTTTGCATTATAGAATTATAACGAATAGAAATAATCAAATTAATAACTTTTTAAAACTTAGAAATTATGAACACTTTGGGCAACAACGCAAACCCTAATCCAGCTCCTCAACAACAATCTGCTCCTGCATCTCGCGGTGGCATGTCGAAATGGCTCATCATCGGTGCAGTAGGTATTTTTGTTATGTGGTGCATCAGCTCTTACAACGGACTCGTAGCTCAAGAAGAAGATGTAGAAAAATATTGGGCAAATGTGGAAGCACAGTACGACCGTCGTGCCAACCTCGTTCCTAACCTCGTGAATGTGGTTAAGGGCTATGCTAAGCACGAAGAAAAGGTATTCACTGAAGTGACTGAAGCTCGTACCAAGATTGGTCAAATCAACATCAACGCTGAAAACATGACCGACGAACAACTTGAAAAGTTCCAAAAGGCTCAAGAACAAATGAGCGGCGCTCTTAGCAAGTTGATGGCAGTGAGTGAAGCATATCCAGAATTGAAGGCTAACCAAAACTTCCTTGACCTCCAATCTCAACTCGAAGGTACTGAAAACCGCATCACCAAGGCTGTGACCGACTTCAACGAAGGTGCTCAAGAATACAACACCAAGGTTCGTCGCTTCCCAACCAACATTTTCGCTGGCATGTTCGGTTTCAAGACCAAGCCTCACTTCAAGGCTAAAGAAGGTGCTGAAAACGCTCCAACCGTTAACTTCGACTAATTCACATTATTTAGATTATCAATAAATGGGTCTTAGCGATTTTATTCCAAAAGATGACCAAACCCGCATCACCGAGGCCATAACTATGGCTGAAAAGCGCACTTCGGGCGAAATATGCGTGCATGTTACGCCCAAGTGCCGCGGAGATGTGATGGAAGCGGCAGAGAAGAAGTTCAACAAACTCGGTCTCTACAAAACCGAGCGCCGCAATGGTGTGCTCATCTATGTGGCCTACAAGAGCAAAAAGTTTGCTATTTTAGGCGATCAAGGCATCAACGATGTGGTGCCCGACGACTATTGGCACGATGAAAAGGAAACTTTGGGAAAATATCTTTCTCAAGGCAAACCTGCTGATGGGCTTTGCGAAGTGGTGTCGCAAATTGGCGATGCACTTGCTGCTTACTTTCCACCAGTGGACAACGATGTCGACGAACTGAGCAATGAAGTTTCGTTCTCCGACGATGACGACGAATAGGCATTGACTATACTCCTCGTTCTTTCCCAACTACAAAAAACTACTGACAATGAAGAAAATTAAATGCTTATTGCTCGCGGCTTTGGCTGTGGTGATGTCGGCTACCAGTTTTGCTGCCGATGCCGACTTCCCTGCTCGCCCCGATACTGCGATTTTCGTGCACGACTTTGCCGGTATGCTCAAAGCCGACCAGGTGAAGGCAATGGACGATTCGCTCCGTGCTTTCTCAAAGCGCACCACCAACCAGATTATGGTGATTACCGTGAAGGATTTGGGCGACTACGACCCCAAAATGTATGCTGCCGAACTTGGCGACCGTTGGGGTGTGGGTCAGAAGAAACTCGACAACGGTATGATTATCCTTATCAAGCCCAAAACCAATGATTCTAAAGGGCAGTTTGCTATTTGTCCTGGCCGTGGTTTGAGTGGCGCTCTGCCCGATGTCACATGTAAGCGCATCGTCGATGGCAAGGCTATTCCAGAACTCAAGAAAGGCGACTATGACGCCGCTGTTTGGGCTGTGTTGAAAACCGTGATGCCTATCTGCGCGGGCGAAATCTCGGCGGAAGATGCGATGAAGAAAAAATCGTCGGGTGGCGATGGCAACGGCTGGATGTGGTTTGTGGGTATTTTCGGAGCAATAGTTGGTGGCGTGGCCTACAGCAACCACCGTGCAAAGCAAAAACAAGCACTTCTCGAGGCCACCGAAACTCCTGAAGAGCGTGCTGCTCGCCTCGCGGCGGCTGAAAAGCGCAAGAAAGAACTGGAAGAAGAGCGCAAAAAGCGTGAAGCGGAGCGGGCCATTACTGGTGCTGCAGCGGCAGCCAAAGGCGTATTCAAGTCGGCGCGCGAAAAGATGGAAGAAGAAGAACGTCGCAAACGCGATAACGCTGAAAAATTCGGCGGTGGCACTTTCGATGGCGGCGGTGCCAGCAGCGAATGGTAATAACTATCTGTTATGAACAAAAACAAACAAAACCATACACAAAAGGGTGGGGCAGCAGTGCCTCCCCCTTTTAATGCAGAAAAGGCGGCAAAGCAAACAGTTCCTCCTCCATTCCAAGAGGGTGACGAATCGACTGTGCCTGCTACTTCTGGCGAAGGCATGAAACTCTCGTCGACCGAAGCCCCAAAGGCGAATAAACAAAAGCAAAAGGCGGCGACCGGCGTTAAGCTCACGACCGAGCCCCCAAAGAAAAAAGTCAAGACTTGGGTGTGGATTGTGGGCATCTTTTTGGTGTTGGGCGTGATAGGTCAATTCACACAGGATGACAAAAACCGACCCAAGTCCTCATCTCAAAACAAAGATGTGAAGTCGCAGGTTGAGCAGACGGTGAAAGCCAAAAGCTCGAATCAGGCATCTGCCGAAGACGGAGAGTCGAGCGCAGCATTGGCTTCAAAAGAAGATGGCACGAAAAAAGCTGCTAAGGATGCTGCAGAAGAGCCAGCTCGCGAGCCATACGAAGGCGACATCCTCGACCTCCCAAGGCCCGACGCGTTGGTCAACGACTTTGCTTGCGTGTTCCCCGACTCGGTGGTTAAGAAGATGGACTACGAGCTGAAAGCATTCTCGGGTGCAACTTCCAACCAAATCGTGGTGGTTACCGTGACCGACCTCTATGGCGAAGACCCTAATATCTATGCCGCTAAAATTGGCGACAAGTGGGGTGTGGGTCAGAAAAAGGAAGACAATGGCTTAATTATCCTCATCAAACCCAAAACTGACAAATCCAAGGGTGAGGTGGCTATAGCGCCAGGACGTGGATTGGAAGGCGCGCTTCCCGATGCGTTCTGCAACCGTATCATCCAAGACGAGATGATTCCAGAACTCAAAAACGGCAACGACTATGTGGCTGCCACACGCGCTGCGCTGGATGTGATTATGCCAGTGTGCCGTGGCGAATACAACTACGAAAGCTACGAAAAAGCAAAGGATGAGGAAGACGAAGTGCTCGGATGGATTGGATGGACTTGCTTGCTTCTCATTTGGGGCCCAATCCTTTTCTTTATCATCGATGGCGTGTTCCTGAAAGACCATTTCTCAAAGAAATGGGGACTCAACTCTGGCAGCGGTAGCGGCACTTGGAGCAGTAGCAGCTCAAGCAGTAGCTATAGTAGCTCGAGCAGCAGTAGCAGTTGGAGTAGCAGCAGTAGCTCAAGCAGTAGCTGGGGCGGCTTTGGCGGCGGCTCTTTCAGCGGCGGTGGCGCCAGCGGCTCGTGGTAATTGAATGAACAAAAACAAACAAAACCATACACAAAAGGGTGGGGCAGCTGTGCCTCCACCCTTTGATGCAGAGAGGGTGGCACGACGCGCGGCCACACCTCCTGTTCCTCCACCTATGCCCGCGCCAACTGGCAAAGACGTTCCTTCGCCTGTCAGCGCAAATGCAGGGAAAGTGCCACCAAGCACTCCACCCGATGCCACCAGCGCTTCTCAGGAGGAGAAACGCAAAGCGCGGAAAGAGTTTTTTTGGGTATTCGGCATTTTTATGGCTTTTATTGTGATAGCTGCTGCTGTTGCCGGCGACGATGATGACTCTTCATCATCTGGCAGCGAGCCTTTGAGGAAATACGAGTATGCTGAAAGCGTGAAAGATGAGCAAGGCAGCGCTGTGGACGATGAAACTTTTGCCACAACTTCGGCTCAAAATCTTGATGACAGCATAGAAGGTAGTCCTTTGTCAGCGGGCGAGAGTGTGGGCACTGACCGAAAGCCCTTCACCGGAGATGTGTTTGCTTTGCCTACCCCACACACGCTTGTCAACGACTACGCTTGCGTGTTTTCCGACCGCGATATCCAAGCAATGGAGGATTCGCTGCGCGCTTTGGCTAAACACACCTCCAACCAGATTGTGGTGGTCACAGTCACCGACCTGAAGGATGAAGACCCCACGATGTTTGCAGCCAAACTTGGTGACAAATGGGGCGTGGGTCAGAAAAAAATCGACAATGGTGTGGTGATTCTCATCAAGCCAAAGACCGACTATGCAAAAGGCAAGGTGGCGATAGCACCTGGGCGTGGTCTGGAAGGCGCATTGCCCGATGTGTTCTGCCATCGAATCATCGACGATAAGATGATTCCATGCCTGAAAGACGGCAACGATTACACCGCAGCCACTTGGGCAGCCCTGGATGTCATCATACCGGTGTGTCGGGGCGAATACAATTTTGAATCCTACGAACAGGAAATGGATTCAAAGGATTTGCTGACGATGATTTTGGCTTGGATATGCATGCTGTGCGTGATGGGGCCAATGATTTTAGCGATTGTCGACAGCCTGTTCTACGGAGGCCGCCTCTTAAAGAAAGTGGGACTGTCTTCCACCTTGGGCGGCAGTTGGACCAGTAGCGGTTGGGATAGCGATAGCGACAGCGATTACGACAGCGACTGGGGCGATTTTGGCGGCGGCTCTTTCAGCGGCGGCGGCGCCAGTGGCGAATGGTAATCCATATTTATGATTTCAAGAATTTTACCAAGTGATATGAAAAAGAATTTCTATCTGTTCAGAATTTGCTGCGTGATGGCGCTCTTGTTGGCGTCGGTAGCGGCGTCTGCAAAGGGCGGCGACGGTATCCCCGAGCGCCCATATCCTCCGAGATTGGTCAACGACTTTGCTAATTTATTCAGTGCCGAGACCGTTCTGGAGTTGGAAGACAGTTTGCGTGCGTTCTCCAACCAGACGTCCAACCAGGTGGTGATTGTGACCGTTGACGATTTGCACGGCTTCACCCCCAACCAATTCGCCACCGAAATAGGCGACCGCTGGGGCGTGGGTCAGGCAAAGGAGGACAACGGCATCGTGATTCTCTTTAAGGAGAAGACCACCTTTTCGAAGGGTGAGGTATATATTGCCACAGGCCGTGGCCTGGAAGGCGCATTGCCTGATGTGTTCTGCAATCGCATCGTTGAAGACAAGATGATTCCATGCCTCAAAGAAGACAACGACTACACCGCTGCCACATGGGCTGCCCTGAATGTGATTATGCCGGTTTGCCGTGGCGAATACAATTTCGAAACCTACCAAGATGACAACGACCTCTCCCTCACCGATTGGATAATCGCGATCATCATATTTGTGGTGATTATTGGATTGTGGATATACGGGTCTGATGGTAGTGGCTCCTACACTTCCAGCGGCTCATCAGGCTTCTCAAGCAGTTCGAGTAGCAGCTGGGACGGTTTCGGTGGTGGCTCCTTTGGCGGTGGAGGTGCCGGTGGCTCTTGGTAATTGGAGGAGAAGATTCTTTTGGAAGTTTAGGGATTGAAGATGTTAAGAAATTGAGACGAATGTCAAAGCTGATGAAGGAGACCCCCACACACAAAGAAATATCAACAGCTCCAGGTATCGTCTTAACTTCTTTAACTTCATAACTTCTTAACTTCCCCCTAAAAAAATATTTAACAATAAAATCATAAACCCAATTCTGCAATGAAAAAAATCGTATTTTCCATCTTTATGATGGTGGCAATGGTGATGACTTTCACCATGTGCACTAAGTCTGGTTCTGAGAATAGTGGCAGCGCATCAGAAAATGTGAAAGACCCTGCTATTCCCACAGTTATGCGTCTGACCGATGTGCCCCAATCTTCCAACATGGCACTGAACGACTTCGCGCAGGTGCTTGCCGACAGCGCAAGAGAAATCGAAGACTACATTCGTTCGAAGGAATATCCTGTGACTGTGGTCACTGTCGACGGCATTGGTGGCGATGTGCCATTGGATTTCGCCAAAAAAGTGGGCGAAAAGTGGGGCGTTGGCGACAAGGAAAAGCAAGATGGCGTGGTGATTCTCATCAAGCCTAAAACCGAAAAGTCGCAAGGTCAGTTGGCTATTGCCACAGGCGTGGGCGTGCAGCGCACTCTTCCCTACCCAATTTGCCAAGACATTATCAACAAGAAGATGACTCCTTGCCTTCAGGCTGGCGACTATTACGGTGCTGTGAAGGCTGCTCTCGACGAAATCTACGAGCGCTTAGACAAGGCTCAAGCTAAATGATTTTGAAATTTTTCGCACAGAAAATATTATTGGCAACGATTGTGTCGCTGGTGGGCTTTTGCTCATCAGCGATGCGTGCTGCCGATAGTGCACTCTCGTCGACTCGTGTCAGCGACCTCATCCACGCCATCAACCCCGATTCCGCAGCGCGCCTGCAGCAGGAACTGCTCAACTATGAAAAAACAACCGGCAATGTGATTGCTGTGGCCGTGGTCGACTCTGTGTCGATGCCTCGCCACGTCAGCGTTGTGGCGGAAGATGTTTTCCGCACGATTCACTCCGCACAAAAGCCCACTGTGGTGATTGCCATACAGATGCTCGGCGAGAACAAGCGCCCGGAGGTGTTTCTTTTGCCATCGGGTCAGCTGGCTGCTCGTTTCCCCAGAAAATTTGCACGGAATTTGTGCACCGACAAGGTGCGAGGACCTATCTACGACGGCCATTCCGTGGAATATGCCATCCGCAATGTGCTGCCCTATGTAAAAGGGGTGATGGAAGGCACCTACACGGCCGAAGACTATCGCGTGGCGCGCACGGGCAAGTGGTGGCAATGGTATATTGGCGCAGGGATTGCGCTCATTCTTGTGGCTATTCTTTTCCCTCGCCGCAAAAAAAACACATAGAAAACTTTTTCGTAACTTTCAGTTTTTTAGTTAATAAACTGTAAATGGGTGTGCATTTGTTTGCAAACCAACGTTTGCGGTTGTATCTTTGTATTGCCGATGATTGAGTCGGCACTATTACTAATATACTTCTCCCCTGACAAATAGCAGAATTTGATATTTTCACTAATACTGTATCTTTTTGTAGTATACTTGAAAAAGGCTAATTGGGTGATTTTTAAATTTGGGAATTCAAATAATTACTAATATATAAATTACAGAAATCAATTAATGAAGAAATTTAAAGGACTATTATTACTCGCACTTTGCGCTATCGCAGCGCCAAACGCAAAAGCACAAGTAGTTGTTCACAATGCGCAGGACGTAATTGATATGCTCACTGCAAATGGGGGCTATTGCCAAACACTCTACTATTCAGCCTCTTATCAACAAGACTACGGGCATGACGTCAATTGGAAGTCTACTAACAACATGTGGATTAAGGACAGCTTTGGTAAAGCACGTTTTGTTCAGAAGCTTGATGAACACCAGAAACCTGTTATTAAGCCAATTTACACAGGGGAAGAAGAAGTTCTGACAGATGGTTATGTAGTTACGCTTGTTGACGCCTTTGGTGGTCTTTTTGATTGGGATTTATGCATAGCCGGTGGGGAGGATAATTACGTTTGCACCGCGCAATTAGGTGAAGATATTTTTCCTGTTAAAAACGATCCAACAAAATATGTGCGTGTGCACTTGATGTCTAATTTGCCTTATGAAAAAGCTCCTGATGTTCAAGAAACAGTCCCTACAAGAAAGAAAGTGGAATATGACCTCTCGTTCGACTCTCATCTTCTTTCTTCAATTGTGGACGAGCGTTCACGATGATGATAGTTATGAATGGTTAGGTGCTACCCCCTGGGGACATGATAAATTTGATGCAAGCCTCTATCTTAATCCTTTCTATGCTGGTAGATGGTATTTCCTTCGTCTTGCAGTTAAGCAAGGGGATTGGCAAAATCCTCAAGAAGATGACTACGAAATCAGTCACTACGACTTCTATCTCGCTGAGTTCCGCCACTATAATCCCAACACCATTATCAACGACACTCACAATGGCGAAGGTCGCTCATTTGGTGCGATTGCTGATTTCGTGAAAAAAGACGAACAAACCACGCAGTTCTGGATTCACAACTTCTCTGGTTTCGGTCCTTGCTACACTCAGAAGTTGGGTACCGAAACAGATGATGACCTTGATGAATTGCTCGAAGGCACAGGTCTTACTCAGCTCAATCGTGGCTACGGTGAAGGCATAGCGGCTGAAATCCACCCAATCACTGGTTATTACGGTGGTGACAACAAAATTCTTATCAAGCGTAGCGAAAACCCTGCAGGTTTTGCTCATTACCATCGTGCTTACGAAGCCATCAAAAATGTGGAGGGTGTAACACCCCAACAGATTGAGGCCAATAAATTCAACCCTGCCATCACGCTTTGGCACGACTGCCGCATTGCAGGCCTCGTGGAAGGTAAATATAGCCGCGATGATGCAGGCAACATTATTCCAGAAAGCATCACAGCGCTGAAGGATGAAGTGACCGGTACTTGGGCTGATAGCCAACGCCACCACCATGCAGAGCAAGGAGTGGCATCTACCGCTACCAATCCATGGGTGAGCAACGGTGGTACTTGTCGCACAGTGAGCACCACACATTTGCACATCGACCCATACGTGTATTGCACCGACGAACAGCTTGCCGACGGTATGAATCCTAACAGCGGTAAGAGCGGACACGAACTCTACGACTGGAACGACGACTACAAGCGTGGTGGCATCTACGAACTCATCGATATCGAAACCACCGATGAAGCTAAAGACATCACTCTCCAGCTCGCTATTGATAACCACGAAGTGTATGTCGGTGGCGTGCCCTCCACTTTGCTCAAGGAAAGCATTTGCCAATATAAGATTACAGAAAAGGTGGATGGCAAAACTGTAGATAAGCACTTTGTGGCTTGCCCTGTAATGTTCGACGTTACTGCCAACGAACAATTTGTCGACCACTACGAAGTTTGCGCATACCATAGCAAGGATATCGAACACCCTGTGGTAGATGCAAGCGATGCAGAGTTTGCCAATGCTGATAGCAAACTCAACGAAATCATGACTCCTGCAGCCACCTACGTTCTCCCAAAGAATGAAACAGGCCACTACGAAGCATTTGAATTGGAAACCCCAGCTCAAACACCTGAAGACAAGCAAATGGTCACCACCACTCTTCCTCGCTACACCAAAGTGCTTTCAGTGCCTTTGGATGGCGAACACAAGAGAGAGCTCGAAACATTCACCTTCTATGTGAAGGCTGTTTACACCGAGGAATCTGGGCTCGCTCCCACCTATCACAGCCTCACAAATGTGATTGTACAAGAAGGCCTCGTCACTGGTGTGAAGGATGTGAACATCGACGGTGGCGTGAAGGCTGTGGCTGGTGTTTACAGCATCACTGGCCAATACCTTGGCAACCAAGTGCCTGAAGGTCGTGGCGTGTTTGTAGTTCGCTACACCGATGGCTCAGCAGCAAAAGTAGCAGTGAAGTAATCAAGCATTTGCTATCGCGCGAGTTAGCGCAATCGCATATCCCACACACGATGCAGCAGTCGCCCTCCCAAGAGCGGCTGCTGCATCCATTTCTCCCTCCCCCTAAATCCTAAAAGCCCTATTAGTTCTATTAGTTCTATTGGCCCTATAAAATCCTATAAATCCCCTCCCTCAAATTGGTGTTTATTTCGCAAGTAGTAGCTATTTAAACATATTTTTACATTTTTCGGCCGATATAATTGGTCAGGTTAGGAAAAAAGTCTACCTTTGTCGTCGATTTCGGAAATCGAAAGTTCCGAATCAGTGTTATTATTTGTATGATATTTTTAAAATAAGCATTTTGCATGACTACATTAACCATTGCCATTGTTGTGGTGTTTGTCTTGGGCTACGCATGTATCGCCCTTGAAAGCGTTACCCGTGTCAATAAGGCTGCCATTGCACTTCTCATGTTTGTGGCCACATGGACCCTCTTCATGATGGATCCTGCAAGCTACATCCCGAATTTCTCTCACGAACTGATTAATGCTGTAATCGAGAAGCATCTCGGTAGCACAGCCACCACGCTCTTCTTCTTGATGGGCGCAATGACCATTGTGGAAATCGTGGACCAAAACGGCGGTTTCAATTTTGTGCGCGATGCCCTGCGCACCACCAGCAAGCGCCGACTGCTGTGGCGAATAGTGTTTATCACATTCTTCCTCAGCGCCATTCTCGACAACATGACCACCAGCATCGTGATGGTGATGGTGCTTCGTAAACTCGTCGACAACCGTCAAGACCGAATGATGTTTGCTTCCCTGGTGATAATCGCAGCCAACTCCGGTGGAGCGTTCTCCCCAATCGGCGACGTCACCACCATCATGCTCTGGAACAAGGGCTTGCTCACAGCAGCGGGCGTCATCACAGAAATATTCTTGCCATCGCTCGTGTCGGCTGTCATCCCAGCACTAATTATGCAATGGATGCTCAAGGGTCGACTTGATGCACCTGCGTCGACAGTCGTGACTGAAGAAGAATCATTCACAAGCCGCGAACGCAAAACCATTTTCTGCCTCGGTGTGGGTGGCTTGTGCTTCGTGCCTGTGTTCCATAATCTCACCAACCTCCCACCATTTGTGGGCATTCTCCTTGTGTTGGGTGTGCTTTGGACCACCATCGAAATTTTCTACCGCAAAGAGCGTTATCGCCAAGATAGCATGAAACGACGCGTGAGCAAGGTGCTTGGTCGCATCGACATGAGTACAATCCTCTTCTTCCTCGGTATCCTCATGGCAGTGAGCTGCCTCGAAGAAATCAAGGTGCTCGAACTTGCAGGCGTATGGCTCAATGAAGTTTCATGCGGCAACCACTATCTCGTCACAGGCATCATTGGTGTAGTTTCAAGCATTGTCGACAATGTGCCATTGGTGGCAGGATGCATGGGTATGTACACCAACCTCGTGGGCGATTACGCAGTGGATGGCCTCTTCTGGCAACTCCTTGCTTACTGTGCCGGTGTAGGTGGCAGTATGCTCATCGTCGGTTCGGCTGCAGGTGTTGTGGTCATGGGCCTCGAACGCATCAGTTTCGGCTGGTACATGAAGCGCATCAGCTGGCTCGTGGCAGTAGGCTACTTTGCAGGTATCATCACCTACTGGCTTCAAAACTACATCGTGGCAATGCTCCACTAATCAGCAAAAGCATAAAAGTTAATCACCCAGAGAAATTTTGGAAAAATATCAAGCACGGCGGTGTTCGCACCCTGCCGTGCTTTTTTTGCCTCGGCCCGCAGGAGGGTGGCGTTCTCACTGACACCCGCCACCCCCTAGGGGGGGTC
>JAUNNJ010000069.1 GCA_030531495.1 Bacteroidales bacterium | reverse complement strand
TTGCCAAATTTATTTGGTTTTCAACATAGAAGAACCGTCCCCTTTAGCCATTTTTTGGTTATTGGTGGTCGTGGTTGACTGTGCGCCAGAGGAATAGCTTGTCGCTTGGTCGGATTTTTGTGTCGGTCTTGATGGAGAAGCGTTGGCCTTTCTTGGTCATTTCCACTGGCTTGAGGTCGACACGGATTTCTTCCACTGTCATTGGCAGGGCTCCGGTGGTGGGGCCGGTGATGACAATTTCGTCGCCCACATGGAGTTCGCCCGCCTCCATCTGGAATTCTGCCACGCCGAGTTTTGAGAAATAACGGATGCCTTTTGCTGCATACACTTTTACGCGTGTGGCACTTGAGCCATATTTCGATGTCCATTCGCCGAGGCGTTGGCCCAGGTAATAGCCGTCCCAGAAGCCGCGGTTGAACACCATTTTCAGGCGTTCGTCCCAAGCTGCAATTTTGTCTTCGTCGTAAGTGCCGTCGATGATGGCGCTGATGGCTTCGTTGTAGCATTCCACCACGGTGCGCACATATTCTGGTCCGCGAGCGCGTCCTTCTATTTTGAACACGCGCACGCCGGCATCAATCATCTTGTTGAGGAAGTGGATGGTTTTCAGGTCCTTCGGACTCATGATGTACTTGTTCTCGATGGCCAGTTCGTCGCCAGTGTCGCGGTCGGTGACCACATAACTGCGACGGCAAATTTGGCGGCAGGCGCCGCGATTGGCGCTGGCACCGGTTTCGTGCAGACTCATGTAGCATTTGCCACTCACAGCCATACACAAGGCGCCGTGGCAGAACATTTCGATGCGCACTTGCTCGCCATGAGGACCGCGAACATCATTCTTCACGATAGCGTCATGCACCGCCTTCACCTGGGTCATGTTGAGCTCACGCGCCAGCACTTGCACGTCGGCCCATTGGGCGTAGTAGCGCATGGCTTCGCTGTTGCTCACATTCACTTGGGTGGAAATGTGCACCTCCACATCAATGGAGCGGGCATACACGATGGTGGCCATGTCGCTGGCAATGATAGCCGACACTTTCGCCTCCTTCGCTGCATCCACGATTTTATGCATATATTCGATATCCTCTTCGTAAACGATGGTGTTCACGGTGAGATAACTTTTCATATTGTGCTCGTGGCACCATTGGGCGATAGTGTGCAAGTCGTCAAGCGAGAAATTCACGCTTGAGCGGCTGCGCATGTTCAAGCCCTCGATGCCAAAGTAGATAGCGTCGGCACCGCCTTGCCAAGCGGCGGTGAGAGATTCCCAAGACCCTACAGGGGCCATTATTTCAAAGTCGCTTCTTTGCATGTTGGATAATTAATGGTTGAGAATTTTGTTGATTGCATCGGTCACGTCGCTCACATTGAGCTCGCCATCAAGGTTGAAGTCGCCCATCACGAGGTCGGTCTCGGCATCGCCGAGAATCATGCTGATAATAGCAGTGATGTCGCTCACATTGAGTTCGCCATTACCGTCCACGTCGTCGATTGGCCGAGCCTTGAAACGGATGTCGACATTGCATGTGCCCTTCCAGTCGGCAGTTGGCATTGAGAAATAGGCTTCAGATATGAAGCCGTAAGTACTGCTTGCCACAGCCACGCTGAATTTATGTGAAGCGTCGACCCCCGGAAAGTGGCGGAATCCGTTCTCGTCAACTTCTGTCATGTCTTTTTTTCCGGTAGTCCAGTCGGTCAGACGCACCAGCGCCCATCCATGAGGCTGCATTTCAATATCGTCGGGAATGTTGTTGATGTCTTCTTGCACAGGCTTGCCTTTAGCTGCATCCACCACTCGCATTGTGATATTGCAGTCGTCGCCTCCGGCGATGTAGGTGAATTTAAAAGAACCAACACCTTCAAGTGTGCGGTCGAAGACGGTGGTGTCGCTTTTGACGTTCAGCCCAGTGATGGTAGCATGCATTGCGAATGATGAAATGAGTGCCACGAGGGCAAAGATGGATTGTCGCATCGGCGTGAATTTAAGAATGGGTGAATTTATTATCGGCAAAATTAGGCATTTTTTCACATTAATATTGCAGAAAATTGCCCCTTTTTGCGAATCGGTCAAGAGTTTTGCCCCAAATTTTGCAATTTCAATCAATAAAAGTGGTATATTTGCAATTCAATTAGAGATGATTAGTATGGTATTGAGTCGACTTTTTGGTGGAATGTCGTTGTTCGTTGGTGCTGTGTGTGCTCCGTTTCAAGGCGGTGTTACGCAAGGCTTCTTGCATTGTGGCTTCTACTCTAACGACAATCCGTTGATTTTACTGAATATAACAAAATATATGGTGCATGCTCGTGAAGAACAGTGTGCTCCAGTGCTTGGTTGCGGGAGGGACTCGAAAAAATGAAAATGAGGGGAACCGCCAAAGTGTTTGTAATCATGGGCTTGACTATGATGGCTCTGTTGCTTTTGTTTCATTTGCCTATCTTGAAGGTGGGCGACACCCAATTAAGAAAAGTGGATGTGCTTGCCGATCTCGACCCAGATGGCGGTACGCATTACGATAGTGTGCCCGATGCTCCAGAGGCCCCTAAGGGACCATGGAAAGATGTGTGGCCAAAAGGCGTAGAGCCAATTCTTGACTACGGTTCCGACTCCACTTGCGGTATGGACCGCTTCTATGCGGCATTGGCACAAGGCAAAAAACTCGGCCGCCCTGTGCGCATCGCCTACTTGAGCGACTCGTTTGTGGAAGGCGATATCATGCTCGTCGACCTTCGTCATCTGCTCCAGAAGCACTTTGGAAATGGCGGTTTGGGCTGGCTCCGCTGCCGAACGAACTTCGACGAAGGCACCTATGCGGCAAACCTCTCCAGTTCGGGATTCGAAGTTCATCATGTGATGAAGCGCAAAGCGCTCAGCATGGCTCACTATATTCTTCCACAAGGCTATGCCGAGGTGATGGGCAATGCCACCTGCTCGGTGTCATCGCTCACCGGCGATTTCGCCACCACTTGGAAGCATGCCACAGTGTGGGGCTTCACTAATTCTTCGGCCACAGTGTCGGGTGCTGGAAAAACTGTGAATTGGAGTGCTTCCAACGCAGTGCAGACTGCTCAGTTTGATGCCCCCAGCATGAACGCTTTCACCACCTCCATCAGTGGCAATGCCAAGGTGTTTGGTATGTCGCTTGAAAACGACAACGGCATCGTGCTCGACAATTTCGGGGTGCGTGGCAGCTCGGGTTTCAATCTTGCAGACATGGCAGAGGGCCTTTCGGTAGACTTTGCCAAGAAGCGCCCCTATGATATGGTGGTTATACACTTTGGCTTGAATGCCATCAGTCGCACATCGACCGATAAAACCTGTATGTGGTACACCGACGCTATAAAAAAGTGTGTGGAGCGTATCAAGAAGCTGTATCCTCAGAGTGCTGTGCTTATCGTGAGCGCTTCCGATATGGCGGCGCGCAACCCATCGACGGGCAAGGTGGAAACCATTCCCGCAGTTGAAGCCCTTGTGGGCTATCAGCGAAAGATGGCCGCCGACATGCAGGTGGGTTTCGTGAGCATCTATAACGTGATGGGTGGCCGTAACAGCGTGGTTAAAATGGCCGAACAGGGCATCGGCGAGCGCGACTATACCCACATCAAACGCCAAGGCGGCAAGGTGGTGGCGGAGAAATTCGTGAAGTCGTTTATCGCAGGTTTCGACAATTACAAACGCAAAAAAGCCGCAGGCTACTAAAAATACATCGACTCAACAAATATGGATATCATCATAAATAATCTCACAAATCTGCTCTCCTACGACGCCCAGAGCCCTATCATTTTCAGTAGTGGCTTGTTTTTGGTGTTGTTTGTTGGGTTCACACTTGTATACTATATTCTTCACCGCACATTCACGCCTCGCATAGCGTTTGCCACCCTCTTTTCCTACTATTTCTACTACAAGAGCAGTGGCATTTACTTCTTGCTGCTGGCGGTGGTCACGCTGAGCGACTATCTGATTGCGCGTGCAATACACAACAATAAGGAATACCACGCCGACGACCCAAGCGAGGGCCGAGGTTATCGTCGTTTTCTGCTGGTTTTGAGTTTGCTGATAGATTTAGGCTTCTTGGGCTATTTCAAGTATGCCAACTTCTTCGGCGCGAATTTCGCCCTCATCATGGGCAATAACTTCCAGCCATGGGACATCTTCCTTCCTGTGGGTATCAGTTTCTTCACTTTCCAAAGCCTGAGTTACACCATCGATGTGTATAGAGGCGATTTGCGACCATTAAACTCTTTGCTCGACTATGCATTCTATGTGTCGTTCTTCCCGCAATTGGTGGCAGGCCCTATCGTTCGTGCCCGCGACTTCGCTCCACAAATCCGCAAACCGCTCGTCATCACCAACCGCATGATTGCTATGGGTGTGTATCTCATCATTATCGGCGTGTTTAAGAAGGCTGTGATTAGCGATTATATCAGCATCAACTTTGTGGACCGTGTGTTCGACAACCCACTGCGCTATACAGGTGTGGAAAACCTTCTTGGTCTTTTAGGCTATGCGATGCAACTGTATTGCGACTTCAGTGGCTATAGCGATATGGCCATTGGTATAGCGCTACTGCTTGGTTTCCATTTCCCTGTCAACTTCAATGCGCCGTTCAAGGCCGAAAGTGTGAGCGATTTCTGGCGCCGCTGGCACATTTCGCTTTCTACTTGGATTCGCGACTACATTTATATTTCGCTTGGAGGTAATCGCAAAGGCAATTTCCGTGCGTGTATAAACATTTTTATCACTATGCTACTCGGTGGCTTGTGGCATGGTGCGAGTTGGAACTTCGTGCTTTGGGGTGCCCTCTTTGGCTTGGCTCAAGTGGCGCACCGCGTGTTCCGCCTTAACATTCTCCATCATGACCGCCACTACCACAGTCGAGGTATCAAGCGCTTTTTCGCGGTGATGTTTACCTTTATGTTTGTGCTGTTCACTTTCATGGTGTTCCGAAACACAAATCTTCAAGGTGTGGTGGATATGCTCACGCAGATGTTCACAAAATTCCACCCAGAGGTGTTTGTGCAGTGCGTGACGGGCTATGTTTGGGTGTTTGTGCTCATAGCCTTTGGCTTTGTGAGCCATTGGGTGCCCGACAGTTGGACTAATCGCTTTGTGGCTTATCTCTCGAAGTGCAACTTGCTTGTGTATGTGGTGCTGCTCACGGCAGTCATCTACATCATTTGCCAAGTAAAGACCAGCGATGTGCAGCCATTCATCTATTTCCAATTCTAAGAAACCGAATTGGTGTTGATTTGAATGCTTTTTTAACATTAGTTTTTAAGGATGGGCAAAAGTTTGGCACTATACTTACTGTAATTTTGCATCGTGAAAATAAAACAAACAAGAAAATAACAATAAAAATAAAATATAATTATGGCAGAAGAAAACAAAGCAATGGAAGAACGCAAACAAGTGTCTCCAGAAAAGCTCAAAGCCCTTCAAGTGGCTATGGACAAGATTGACAAGACCTACGGTCGTGGTTCAATCATGAAACTCGGCGACGAGAACATTGAGAATGTGGAAGTGATTCCTACTGGTTCAATTGGCCTCAACTATGCACTTGGCGTAGGTGGCTATCCACGTGGCCGCATCGTGGAAATCTATGGTCCTGAATCATCAGGTAAGACCACTTTGGCTATCCACGCCATTGCTGAAGCGCAAAAAATGGGCGGCATTGCTGCTATTATCGACGCTGAGCACGCATTCGACCGCTTCTATGCCGAACAGCTCGGTGTGGACGTGAACAGCCTCTTGATTTCACAGCCCGACAACGGTGAACAAGCGCTTGAAATCGCTGACCAGCTCATCCGCTCATCGGCAATCGACATCATCGTTATCGACTCAGTGGCAGCCCTTACTCCAAAGGCAGAAATTGAAGGCGAAATGGGCGATAGCAAGATGGGTCTGCAGGCTCGCCTGATGTCGCAAGCCCTCCGCAAGCTCACTGCCACCATCAGCAAGACCAACACCACTTGTATTTTCATCAACCAACTTCGTGAAAAACTTGGTGTGATGTTCGGTAACCCAGAAACCACCACTGGCGGTAACGCTTTGAAGTTCTACTCAAGTGTGCGTATCGACATTCGCCGCATTGGTCAAATCAAGGATGGTGACCAGGTGAACGGTAACCTCACTCGCGTGAAGGTGGTGAAGAACAAGGTGGCACCTCCATTCCGCAAGGCTGAATTTGAAATCCTCTTCGGTCAGGGTATCAGCAAGGTGGGTGAAATTATCGACCTCGGCGTCCAATTCGGCATCATCAAGAAAAGCGGTGCTTGGTTCTCTTACGAAGGCACCAAGTTCCAGGGCCGTGACTCGGCAAAGCAACTCATCGCCGACAACCCAGAACTGGCAGAGGAACTCGAAGAAAAGATTTTCGCAGCCATGCGCGGCGAAACCCCTGATGCTCTTGAAGCATAAACTTTTCGACTTTTCATGACTATCATACTAATTGTTTCCACAAATTAAGTGGTTTCTCACCCCTCGGCATGTGCGACACATCCCGGGGGGATTTTTTTTGCTTTCCTCCCCTTATTTGAGAGTGCTGTTGACGGTTTGGGTGAAGCGTGGCTTCGATTCCCAGTTGTTGTGAATGGTGAGCTGCACCTTGTCGCCTGAAAGGAATTTCACCTTCACCATTTCACCTTGGCCGAAATTGGTCCAGTGGCTATGGATAGTGAGTTCTTTGCCGTTCCAAGCAAAGTTGCTTGCTGCAGTGAACGACTGCTCCAAACCGCTGAATGAGTTTTTCAGCGACTGTAGGAAATAGGGTGGGCGCTGAGCGGAGGTTTCTGTTTTCCAAGTCTTGTATGCCGATGCCACAGTGCGATTGTCGCATGTGTATGTGAGGTTGTCGGCATCTACAAAAGAGATTTCAAACCTTTTTCCGTTGGCCTCGCACGAGAGTTTCTTTCCTACATATTTATTTGGGGTGGCCTTTCCTTTGGTTGTTGGAATTTCGGCTTTTGCCACAAATTTCTCCAATTGCTTTTGGTCGGCGTTGGCTACCAATGGCGCATCTTTTACACCGGGGATAAGCTGGCGCCAGATGCACTTCAGCTCGCCGCCGGTCTGTCGGCTCTCGCCATTAATCACCACTACCATGTCCTTGTCGGGAATCACCACGATAAACTGCCCGAAAGCACCATCGGCGCGGTAACTGCCCGCACATTCGTTCATCCAAATCTGATAGCCGTAGCCAGGGCTCTTTACATTGGCTGTGGTGTTGGTTTTATATGGAACGGCGTGGCTTGAGGATGCTTCATCAATCCATTCTTCGGAAATGAGTTGGCTTCCGTTCCATTTTCCCTTTTGGAGAAGGAGCAAGCCCATTTTTGCTTGCGATTCGGCTTGCAACCGAAGTCCCCATCCACCTGTACAAATGCCAGTAGGGCTCAGTTCCCATTGTGCATCGGTGATGTCCATGTGTGTGAACAAGCGCTCCTGTAGCAGTTGTAGCACAGTTTTTCCCGTTACGCGCTGCACAATAGCCGACAGCATATATGTGGCCATCGAGTCGTATTGCCATCGCGTGCCGGGCTCATAATCTACCGTTAAACTGAGCCAAAGCTTTTCCCAGTCGTCGAATTGGCTCATCGGTTCCAGCACAGGCTTCACGCCAGCCTTCATCGTGAGCAAATCCTTGATGGTGAGTTCCGCCAAATTATCGCTCACTGTTTCCGGCAGTTTTCCTGGGAAAAAATTTATTACACGGTCGGTCACGCGCAGTAGACCATCGTCCACGCAAAGGCCAACGGCCATTGCTGTGAAAGTTTTACTCTCGCTAAACAGGGTGTGGCTTTCTTCTGCATTGAATGGCGATGGATGCATTTCTGTAATCACCTTGCCATGACGAAGCACCATCACATGATGAATATAAGTGTCGCTCACATGCTGCAGCGAATCGAGAAATGTGATCACGGCTTTCGCTTCCACGCCTTCTGCAGCAGGAGTGCTACGAGGAATATCGCCCACTTCAGCATTTGCAGCGAGCATGCTCACCGCAAAAATGGCAAAAATAGCCTTACGTAGTAATTTCATGATTGTATTTTAAAGTTGAAAAAAATCGATTATTTCAAGTTGTGAAGGAGAAGGAGGTCAAGCGTGGTAGGCTTCTTGTCGTAGTTGCGTTGCACGGTAAGCAGAACCTTGCCCCCCGATACAAATCTCACGGTAATTGTTTCGCCAGAAATGAAGTCGGTCCAATAAGTCTGGATAGTGAGCGTTTCGCCCTTCCATGCGTACGATGAAGCGGTGGTGAACTCTTGTTTCAACCCCTTGAAGCAATCCACTGGGTGGATAGAGTAGGGTGGGGTTTGCACGCTTGCTTCGTATTGCCATTTGCCGGACGCCGATTTCACCTTGCGCCCGTCGTAGTGGTATTGTAGCATGCCGTTTTGGTCAAATGCGAGGGTGAGAATCTTCTTGCTGCCACCTATTTCTATTGTTTTTCCACACCATTTCTTGTCCACAGATTTGCCCTGTGGAGCAGGGAGCGCTGCTTTGGCGCAAAATTCTTGGAGGTTTTTGTGCTGTGCATCGTCAGCAGCCACTGAAGTGTTTTTCACGCCGGGCAGAAGCACCGTCCAGATATATTTGAGCTCGAATGGCGTTTGGAAACTCACACCATTGATGAGCACCACCATGTCTTTGTCGGGAATGACTACCACATACTGTCCGAGCGCACCGTCGGCTCGAAAACTTCCAGGGCGTTCTGCCATCCAAATCTGATAGCCGTAGCCAGGACTCTTGGTGTGGGCCGCAGTGCCTTTTTCGTATGGTTGCACTTGGCGAGAAGAAGCCTCTTCCACCCACTTCTTCGATACCAGCTGCTTGCCGTTCCACATACCCTTCTGCAGAAGGAGTTGGCCCACTTTAGCTTGTGATTCAGCGCTCAGGCGAAGTCCCCAGCCGCCAGTGTTGATGCCATCCGGACTCTGTTCCCATTCAGCATCTTTAATGCCCATCGGGCCGAACACACGCTGGTTGAGCAGTTGCATCATCGTTTTACCAGTCACGCGTTGCACAATGGCCGACAGCAGGAATGTGCACATAGAGTCGTATTGGTATTTGGTGCCGGGAGCATCGCTCACGGGCAAAGAGAGGTATTTACGCACCCAGTCTTTTGTGTTTGAGCGGAAGTTCCAGTCGGGCTTAATGCCTGTTTCCATCGTGAGCAAGTCGCGAAGGGTCATTTTTGCCAGGTTATCGCTGATTTTTTCGGGGAGTTTATCAGGGAAGAACGACACCACTCGGTCGGTGACTTTCAAAAGTTTATCGTCCACGCACAAGCCCACAGCTATGGCAGTGAAAGTTTTGCTCTCGCTGTAGAGCGTGTGAGGGTCGTTGGCGTGGAAAGGCTTGGGATGGAGTTCGCCAATCACCTTGCCGTGGCGAAGCACCATCACGTGGTGCATTTCGGTTTGTGGGATGCTCATCAAGGAGTCGAAAAACAGCGTCACGGCCTTGGCTTCTACGCCTTCGGCAGCAGGAGTGCTGCGCTGTAGTGGCTGTGATTGTGCAAAGGCGGCTATTGAGAGCCAAGCCAATGCTCCAATTAAAAACAAACGCATCGATTTCATATCGGTTAAATTTTAATGGTTAATGTCAAATATTAGATGGAATGCATTTTTGCGATGCATCATGTTGTTGGAATTAATGTCCAGTGGATGGGCATGAGGTCGGGATAATCGGCGTTTTTCGCCCATTTTTGCGGTGCAATCACGATTTTATCGTCGTTTGCATTGAGCCACGCAGCCCACCAACTCACCAGCCGGTTGGCCATGATAATGTGGCGTGCGCGGATGAAATAAGCGAGCAGCGAAGTTTCGGTTTCGGCGGGATATTGCACGATTTCCACTTTCGCATTCTGGAAGTTGATGTTCTGTTTCACCCATTCGATATCGGTGGTGAACACATAGAAGTGTGGATTGTGGAAAGTGGAGAGAATATTGGCCACTGCCCAGTTGTAGTAGTCGGCAGTGCAGGTGTTGTCGGCGCTATTAGGCTCGTGCACTTGTGTCACCACGGTTTTCCCTTGCTTGAGCATATTCACCATGCTTATAGAAGAAGATGGAAGCACTTTCTCCGGCACCGAAAACGCCTTTTTGATGTCTTCTTCCACCGATGCGAAATAGCGGGGAGAGAGCCATTCACCGTCGAAATAGGTGTCTTTTTTATTGAGTAAGTCGGCCACGAAACGATGGTCGTCAGGCTCGGTCATCACTTCGCTTAATGGCTTTTTAAACAACGATACCATTCGTACTCCAAACGACCCCTTTCCAAAAGGCCTCAGGTCGTGGGGTGTAGCTTCTGCGAATCGTGGCAAGTGGAATCGTGAATTAATCCATTTCTCCGATGGCACATGCAGGCGTGCATCAGGATCGGTTTGCAGCAATGCATAGTAGAATGCATATTGAAACATTTGCTGTGCGGGGCTTCCGCTAATCTTCACTATATTCATGTCGGTGATGTTGTTTGTTTTCGTTTTAAAACCAGAGGAAGAAATGCTCCAACTGGAGTTTTGGATTGGCAATGATGATGCCTATTTTCTCGTTAGTATAGGTTTGCCCGTATTCTGCGTGGTCTTTTAGCTCTTGCCAAAGTTGGGCTAAAAGAAGGCTCTTGGTTAAATTTCGCATTACCACCACGCTGTGTTGCTGAATAAGCGGAAGAATCGCAGATTTTAGGATATTATACTCCATTTCATCGCAGATTTCGTTGATAAGCACGAATGGACTTTTGTCGGGAGTGAGAGCCGAATGGTACGATTCCAGGCAAGCGTTTAAATCCTCGTAGTTGTGCGTTTTTTCGCTAAATGGGAGAAGTACTTTCTGCTGTATGTCGCTATCAGCAAACATTGGTGAATAGAGGTGGAGCTCACTTTGACTCGACACAGCTTTTACGCTTGCTGCCGACACTCCATAGCATGCCCCAACGACGAGCAAATGCTCGGGATTGAAGAAGTTGGCGATGCGGAAAAGCATCTTCGCATTCTTGAGCGATATCACGCGAGGCTTTCTCCAACTATGACCAGCACTATCTTTGGCCATCATTCTCCATTTGGCGATGTCGGCATAGGCATAGTAGGGCAATCGCTCACCAAGCACACGCTGTACGAAATGGAATGCGAATGGAGAATGAATGCCGAAGCCGCCACTTCGGTGGTGACGGCTCCAAGCTGTTCGGTATCTTCTAATTCGACCCATTCTCAACGGAATAATCGATTATTTTTCTACTTTTTCGTCGGTTTTATCGCTTTTTTTGCGTTGGCTGCGAATTGCCGGAACCACGATGGCTGCAATCACTGCAACAAAGATGAGGATGATAGCAATCTTAGCGGCAGAGTCGGCAGATTCCACTTGCTGAGGCTCAAACTTCATTTCTATCTTGTGGTCGCCAGCAGGAACCTTGAGCGCACGAAGCACGTAGTTCACGCGGCCCAATTCTGCCGGTTTGCCATCGATAGTCACATTCCATCCCCAAGGGAAATACACTTCGCTGAACACTGCCACGCCACCCTTAGCGCTATGGCTGTGGTAAGTGAGGCGGTTTGGAGCGTAGGTGGTTTCATAGATGGTGTCGCCAGCCGCTTTAGGTGTTGCGTTGCCGAGTGCGGTTTTGAATTGCTCGTCGGCCACAGCGCTGTTTGCAGCGTTGAAGTTGTCAAGGAACTTCATTTCTGCATCGGCATCTTTCACATAAGTGAGCGAATCCACAAACCATGCGTTGCCGAGTGCATCAGGATTTTGTTGCGCGTTGTTGGCATCGGCCTTAATCCATCTGGTGTTGAGCATGTTGAGCACCTGCATATTGTTGCGGCTAATCTGACGGTCAATCAAATCGTTGTAACGCGCGAGTTTTGCTGCGTGATAGCCACCCACTGTCTTGTGGAAATATGAAGAGTTGGGTTGACCGAATCCTTGCACATCGAGCACACGGTAGTTTTGTGTGGTGTCTTTAAGGATGGTCTTGTCTGACTCTGTAGGCTCAAATTGTGCAGAAGCCACATCGTATTTCGATACGAATGAATTCTTATCGATATAGCGCTTGTTTACGCCAAACATATCCACGAGCACTACGCCGGCAATGAGCAGCACAGGTACTGCCACATGGGTCTTTACAACGCCTTTGAGGTAAGCAAACATGATGCCGAAGCCCACCAAAATCACGAAGAAACTACGCCAAGCGTCGCTCGAAACGAGTGAGAGGCGAATGGCATCTACGTTGGTATAAATGCTTGCAGGCACATCGCCGATTTGCTGCTTAATTGCGCTGAAAATCTGTTGGTCGCTCTCTGTGTAGTTTTGGAACATACCTGGAGCCACAGCAAAGAGCATGCAGAGGACCGCACAAGCGCCGAAACTTGCGAAGAACGCAATCTTATGTTTCTTCAAGAAGTCTTCTTCGGTGAACATCTTGTGCAATGCCAGCACAGCCATCAATGGCATTGTGAATTCGGCAATTACAAGAATACTTGATACTGTGCGGAACTTGTTGTACATAGGGAAGTGGTCGATAAACAAATCGCTGAACCACATAAGGTTGTGTCCCCAAGAAAGCAAGATGGAAAGGATGGTGACCACGAGAAGTGCCCACTTCACAGGGCCTTTCACCACGATGCAACCCAATATGAAGAGCACAAAAATCAGTGCACCCACATACACAGGACCATTGGTCATTGGTTGGTCACCAAAGTATTGGGTGAACATGCGTAATGCTTGTGCATTGAGTTGGTCAATTTCACCGTTATTATCGAGCTTTTCGTATTTTGAAGTCTTGTCAAGCGACATCATCGTATTGGAGATGATGCTTGGGTTGTTTTCGTCTTGAGTTGGTTTAAGTGAGGCACCACCGTTCACGTTAGGCACGAGGAGAGTGAAGGTTTCGCCTTGTCCATAACTCCATTGGGTGATGTATTCCTTGTCAAGTCCACCATTGGTGGTGGTTTGCTGTTGTTCGCCATCAGTCTTCAGCGGGGTGAGCTCGCTGTGACCGCCACGCATTGTTTCCTTTGAATATTCATAGGTCATGAACAGGTTTGGCGCGTTGCTGGCAAGGGCAAGCAGTGCGGCGATGGCAAGCGACCCAGTGGCGATGCACCAGCGCTTCATCTGCTTTTCCTTGATAGCCTGGCAGAGATATGCGATAACGAGCGCAAAAATCACAAAAGCAGAATAGTAGGTCATCTGCACGTGGTTGCTAAACAGTTGCAAAGCCGCAAACAGCGCTGCAATGGCTGCACCGCCGAGATATTTGCCACGGTAGCACATCACTATACCGGCAATGGTTGGTGGTATGTAGCAGAGCACGAGCAGCTTCCAGATGTGTCCGGCTCCGATAATAATGAAGAAGTAGCTTGAGAATGCGTAGCCGATAGCACCAAGCACTGCGTAATACCACTTCATGTCGAACGCAAGCATCAAAATATAGAAGCCCACCATGAGCATGAAAATCCAACTTACATAAGGAGGCATGCCGAACAAGCGTAGCGAGTACACTTTGTCGACAGTGCTGAGCAACATGTTGCTTTCGTAGGTAGGGCTGATTTGGAACGTAGGCATACCGCCGAAGAGGGCGTCGGTCCAACGGGTGATTTCGCCGGTCTTCTCGTAGTAGGCAGCCGCTTCCTGGCCATTGGCAGCACCTTGCACCATATCGTGCTGCTGCATCACGTCGCCTCTAATATCGTTGGGGTAGAAATACACCCACGACAGCACTAAAAAGAAAAGAATCGAAGCCGCAAAAGTGAGCAGCGACTTCACTTTAACCAAGCCAAAAAGGCTTTTTTCAAGATTTTTATTCATTATAGTAGAGTAATATTTTGTCGATGTTATATATTAACCTTCAAAATTACAAAAAAATCCCATACTATCCAAAACGCCCCCAATAGGGCTGAGCAACTGCATCAAGGCGGGGGAATATGAACTGCATGGTTCTGGGGAGATGAAGTGTGTTGAAAGGGTTTTATTGTGTGTTGCGTGGACGGCGTGAAATTTTTGATTTGGAGTTCATGTTTCGAGCACGAAACACACAGAACACCATGAAACACCCTTTTTCTGTTCGCTTTTGAACCAAAAATGCCTTTTTCTTGGTCCAATGGAGTAGGGTGCAATCCGTCGTTTCCGACTACTTTTTACTAAGTGTGGGCGTAGAATGTGTAAAAATGAGTCAATTCCGGGGCTTGTAATTGTCTGTGAGATAGCGTTGTATGGTATGTTTACATCAAAAGTTACTATGTTTGCAGTCGCAAGCGACTGGGCGGAATAAATTG
>JAUNNJ010000138.1 GCA_030531495.1 Bacteroidales bacterium | reverse complement strand
TATCTCAAGTTGAAATCTCTCGGCCATGCCGTATTGGGCACTTTCTTGAATCATTCTATCATAGCGAGGAATTCATCTTCGTTGATAATAGGGATGCCGAGTTTGCGGGCTTTTTCAAGTTTTGCGGGTCCCATATTCTCGCCTGCGAAAACATAACTTGTGGCAGAGGAAATGCTGCTCACATTCTTGCCTCCGTTCTGCTCTATCATGGCCTTGTATTCCTCGCGTGAATGCTTTGCAAACACTCCGCTAATCACTATCTTTTTGCCAGCGAGTTTGTCGGTGCGGCTGGCAAGTTCTTCTTCGCTGAGGCTCAGTTGCAAGCCTGCTTGGCGGAGGCGCTCAATGATTTCGCGATTGCCCTCGTTGGAGAAGAAGTCGACAATGGATTCGGCAATCTTTGGGCCGATTTCGGGGATAGTTGCCAATTCTTCGGCAGTCATCTCCATCAGGCGGTCGATGTTGTGTACGTTGCGCGCGAGCACTTTCGCAGTGGTTTCGCCCACAAATGGAATGCCGATGGCAAAAAGAACTCGTTCGAAAGGCACTTCAAGCGACTTGCGTATGCCGCTGAGAATGCGGTCGGAAGCCTTGCGTTGGAAGTGCTCGAGGCGGAGGAGGTCGTTGCCCTTGAGTGAATAGATATCGGCGATGTTCTCCACCAGTCCGTTTTCATGGAGCTGTACAGCCACCTCCTCGCCGATACCGTCGATGTTCATGGCGTGGCGTGCCACGAAGTGCTCAATGCGTCCGGTGATTTGCGGTTTGCATCCATATTTGTTTGGACATACCCATGCGGCTTCGCCCTCCACGCGAGTGAGTGCTGTGCCACACACCGGGCAGGTGCGAACAAATTCAATAGGGCGGCTGTCGGCATTGCGTCGCTTGAGGTCTACGCCCACGATTTTCGGTATGATTTCGCCACCCTTTTCCACATATAGGTAGTCGCCCTCGTGGATGTCGAGTTGGCGGATAATGTCTTCGTTGTGCAGTGATGCGCGTTTCACGATGGTGCCGGAGAGCAGCACTGGCTCAAGGTTGGCTACCGGTGTGATAACACCTGTGCGGCCAACTTCAAAACTGATAAACTGCAGTGGCGAGCATTCTCGCTCAGGGGCGAATTTGTAGGCAATGGCCCATCTGGGAGATTTTGCTGTGCTACCGAGGTTAAGCCATTGTCGAAGTGAATTGAGTTTGAACACGAGACCATCAGTGGCAATGGGTAGATTTTTACGCTCCACATCCCACTGGTCGATGAAGTCCTTTACTGCATCAATGGAATCGAGCACCGTGTGTTCTGCTACCTTGAATCCCCATTTTTTCAGCGCTTCCATGCGCCCGGTGTGGGTGCTGAAATCATTCTCGCTGAAAAGGCTTGGCCCAGATGTGTCGAGGTTGTCGCCAAGCATAAAATAGAAGTAGGCATCAAGGCCACGGCGCGACACTTCTGCAGAATTTTGCATCTTCAGTGTGCCGGCAGCAGCATTGCGAGGGTTGGCAAAGAGAGGCTCTTCGTTGAATTCACGCTCTTTGTTGAGGCGCTCAAAACTTGCCCATGGAAGGAGAATTTCGCCACGCACCTCAAATTTTTCGGGCCAGTCGCCAGGTTGAAGTTGTAGTGGTACACTTTTGATGGTGATTACATTGGCAGTGACATCATCGCCGCGTACGCCATCGCCACGAGTCACGGCACGCACAAGGCGCCCGTTTTCGTAGGTGCACGAAATACTTGTACCGTCGTATTTCATTTCGCCCACAATCTGAACGGGTTCTCCACCAAGTCCGTCCTTTGCACGACGCAAGAAATCCTGCACTTCCTCAATAGAATAGGAGTTGCCGAGACTTTGCATAGGGCGCTCGTGGAGCACTTGCTGGAAACCTTGGCTGATGTCGCTGCCCACACGCTGCGTTGGTGAAAGTGGATCGGCAAATTCGGGATGAGCTTTTTCAAGGTCTTCGAGTTCGTGCATCATGAAGTCGAATTCCATATCGCCGATAGTGGGCTGGTTGAGCACATAGTAGTTGTAGTTGTGGCGATTAAGTTCGTCGCGCAGTTGCTTTATTTTTGCTTCAATGCTGTTCATATTGCGGGGTGAAATTTTGTGGCATTAATCTTTACAAAAATAGGCAAAAATAAGGAGGTGTGCAAACAATAGTCGCCTATTTATGGTCATGATTTAGTTTTCAGTGCGCATCATTTTTTCTTGATTCTTTGTGCCCCGACACATTATATTATATAACTTGCCGCTCTGTAAGTGTCGTTGCTTCCTTTTGATTCTTATGCTTTCTTCCCTTTGTGGAATAAAACGAGCACTTTTTGTAAGAAAAAGCGCAAAAATTCTAATAAATCGCTTGTTTTTGAAATAATTTTTTTATAATTTTGCAAATGAAAGGTTGTTTTTAGCATTGTCTTTGAAAGCGCAACGCAAAGAATGGTGCGAGAATATACTACTACAATTGCCCTTAGTTGGGTATTATTAAAATTTCTATTAATAATTTTTGTTGCGGTATCACAAATTATGAAGAAAAGTTTACTTTTTGCCACGGCTCTTTCATTTAAGATTTCGTTGCTCACTTAAAAATGTTGTTATTTTAT
>JAUNNJ010000068.1 GCA_030531495.1 Bacteroidales bacterium | reverse complement strand
ACTTCTAACTTCTCATTGCATATGCTGGTTGCAGAATTTGCTACCGTTGGCGGCACGATGCTTGCACTGGGTGCCTCTCCTTGTGATGGCTTGGCATTGGCCTGATGCAGAGGGCGTTTGGCGGGATGCTGTACTGCCGCTTTTGGTGGTGCCACCATGTTGCCAACAATAACTGCTCCCTGGCAATTTCTTTCTGCTGCACTGCTTGCCTTTTCGTGTGGTGGCTTTGCATCGCTCAGGCGCAGGCATGTTTTTTATATTCCAGTGCTGGGTGCATAGTCCATCGCGCTGGGCATGGTGCTGGCACCGGGTGCCTCTCTGTGTGATGGCTTGGCATCGGCTTTGTGCCACGGCATCGGCCGATACCATGGAAATGAGAAGGACGAGTAAAATAGATAGAATGTTCTTCATGATTCTTGGAGGTTATTTTTGGTGAATACAAATTTTGAGGCCCGGGTCGCTCTTTAGCAGAATCTCCACCATAAAATCTTCGGGCACAGCCACACAACCGGCAGTCCATGGACTCTCGCTGGTGCAGTGGAAGAAGATGGCAGCCCCGAGGCCAGGCGTGTTCTCGTCGTTGTAGGTGGTAGAGATACCATAGTTGTAGCTGGGCACATAATTAATCATATGCTCGCCACGGCATCTGTGACGCTTCTCCTTGATGTTTACAATTTTATTGTAGTGATGTTTGTCGCCACATGCCCAAATGTCGGCAGTTACATCGATATATGGAATCTCGGTGCCAGGATTTGCCTTAATGCCAAAAGCCTCGCGAATACCGAAGTTGCCTTCAGGTGTTTTCTTGTCGCCCTGACGCTTTTTGCCCAATCCGTACTTTCCGATGTGGGCAGTGTCAGCGCGTTCGAGCACCCACTGCTGGTTGGCATCCTTGATATAGAATTCGGCTTCGGCATTGCATCCTTCGGTGCACTTCACCAGCACGATTTGATGCGTGGCGGTATCAGTGGCGAATGTGTTGAGTATTTCATCCCAATTGGTCTGTGCATTGGCTGCAAAAGCAATGGCTGCAAAGCAGAACGAGAGTGCGATGATTCGTTTGAGCATATTGTGAGCGGTTATTTTTGATGAATACAAATTTTGAGGTTGGTGTCGGATTTCTTCAGAATCAGTTCCATGAAATCTTCAGCCACAGCTACGCATCCAGCTGTGTAGGGGCGATTGCCGAAGCAGTGGAAGAAGATGGCAGAGCCGAGCCCGAACACATTGTCGTGGTTGTAGTCGATGGCGATACCGTAGTGGTAACTTGGCACATATTTAATCATGTGCTCACCAGTGCATTTGTGGTCCACTGTGTCGCAATCCACAAATTGGTTGTAGTATTCCTCGTTGTCGCAGGCGTAGAGGTTTTCTGTTACATCGAGATATGGAATCACGGTGCCTGGATTTGCCTTGATGCCAAAAGCCTGGCGAATTCCGAAGTCGCCTTCTGGCGTTTTCTTGTCGCCCTCACGCATTTTGCCCAGTCCCATCTTGCCGATTTGAGCTGAGTCGGCGCGCTCAAGCACCCACTGCTGGCGGGCATCTTTTGTGTAGAATTCGGCCTCAGCTTTGCATCCTTCGGTGCATTTCACGAAAATCATTTGTTGCACGGAGTCGTTGTGAGCATACTCATTGAGGAGTGACGACCAAATATCGCTTTCGGCAAAGGCTGCTGTACCGAACGAGGTCATGAGTATGGAAAGGAGAACAAAAAGTCGGGAGCTCATAGAAATTCTGTCTTAAATGAAGTGTGTTGATTTACTTGACGAGAGTGGTGGCGGGTTTTGCTGGCTCGCTTGACTTTGATTCAGCTTTGGCGGGCAAAACATAGTGCAGAATGGTGCACGCAAGTACCAACAGAAGGAAAAGCAGGAGACTCAACATGTTGCGTTTCTTGATTTCTTTCACCTTCTTTTTGTCCTTTTCTATGTTGTGTTTCGAATTCATGGTTGCAAAATTACAAAAAAAATGCGTTAGTTGGTGCACTGATTCCAAAAAGTACGCGCAACTTGGAATCCCTGCATCCCGCCATCAGCCTCATTGCCCCGTTGACTTGTTGACTTTTTTTAAAACTTCCCTTTTTGGCATTGCCGCCGCCGTGCGAAATCACTATCTTCGCATCAGAGCTCTTTGTCATATTGAAGATTCAAATCAGTGTTTCATCCAAATGTCGCGATTTCCGATATGGACCAAAAAACAGGCGGTTTTTGGTCCAAAAGCGAAATGTAAATGGGTGTTTCAGGTGTTTCAAGTGTTTCGGGTGTTTCGAGAGCTTCAGGCAATTAAGGAATCTCAGTCCCTGTCCACTCTATCTGATTGCTCTCTTTCTCAAAAACCCTTTTCAGCACAGCCTATGATGAAGCAAGCCACACCCATTTCCCTCTAAAGCACTGTCTGGGATTAACCCTTTTCTACTGGCACTTGGATGATGGAGAGCCACTTTTCGGGGTCTTCTTGGTTCCATGCGCCGTCGACATACACGCAGCGAGGGTGGCCTTTGATGGTGTAGCCCTGCTCTTCGATGTATTTAAATAGCGTGATGTATGATTGGTAGAAGCGGTCGTAAGGGCCGTAGTGCTTCATGCAGATGGCTTCTGCCACTTCTGGAAGCTGTTTGAATTGGATGATAGCAGCATCTTCGCCCATTTCTTCCACTTGTTCGCAATACTCGATATCGATGTCGGTAGGGGTGTATTCCTTGTTGTGCTCAATGGTAAAACAGTAGCCTGGAGGTGGGCATTTGCAGCCGAGTCGTTGCATTTCTGGGCCGATGACATCCACGCACATTGGGCCAATGGCTGCATAGTCTTTGATGATTTCGCGGTGTGATGCCACAATAATGGAAGGTAACTTTTGAATAGTGAAATTGTCCATAGTTTCGATGTGTTTTTGAGAGTTCAGCACATTGATAAGTTGCTTACGTCGCTTTTCCAAGTTTTGGATTTCGGCTTCGCATTGGCGGATTTTGTGCTTTAGTTGCTCGCGGTCGGGACTGTGCGACTCATCGTCGTAGATTTCCTTGATTTCATCAAGCGAAAATCCCAAATCTTTGAGCATGCGAATGCTGTTCAATCGCTGCATTTGACTGAGGCTATAAAAGCGGTAGCCACTTGCTTGGTCCACTTCGTTGGGCAGCAGAAGCCCTCTCTGTTCGTAGTGGCGAAGCGTTTTCACTGTCACTTGCATCAATTTTGAGAACTCTCCGATTTTTAATTTTTGTTTCATTTTCTCTGTAGTTATCGATAACGGGGGCAAAGTTAGGGTATGCCCTAAGGGACGAGTCAAGAGATAAGACAGATTTTAACGCTTTTTAACTCAACCTCTTGTCCATGCACTAACCTTTCTGGGGTTAACATTTCCCTCTCATGATATTGCGCACGGTGCATCGCACAGCGGGCTGATAGAACGACAAATCGAGCGATTGGATGATGCGCATAAATTCGTCGTTCAATTCGGGGTAGAACGAGCAAAGGCGGTGTGCGATTTTCATGCAAAGCGCCTGCGTGCCCGGAGGAGTGTCGAGGCGCACCATGTGCTCAAGGCAGAAGTCGAGGAAATCGGTCCGCACATCTTCTCTTGCAAGCGGCAGACGCAGAATAATGTTTAGCGTGAGCCGGCGTAGTGATTCGTTATTGGTGTGGAGCGCTATGTCGATAAGCTGTGTCAGCATTGGGTGGAGCAAAGCCAATTCCTCATCGGTGGCATGCGTGAGAATCCATGCCGCATTTCGAGCAACGCGCGTTTCGGAATCGAGAAGAATGTGGGCAAATTCCGAGAATTTCCCTTCTTTCTTCACGAGTCTGTACATCGCCAGCGCATCGCCGATTCCGAAATGTTTGGTGTTGAGCTGCTCTCTCATGCGAATTGGTGGAATGAACTGATTTCTATAAGGTTGCCTTCTGGGTCTGCAACATAGCATGTGCGCTGTCCCCAAGGTTCGGTGGTGGGAGGAAATATTGCTTCAGCGCCACATTCCACGGCGTGGATAAACGCTTTGTCAACTTCTGCATACGAGTCCACATCAAACGCCAATTCCATGCTCCCGTTTGTGCCGTTTGGATAAGTGTAGGCTCGGTGCGTCATTTGCTCAAAATCCTTTCGGGGAAACAGAATAATGCGCATAGCGCCCAAGTTCATCTCCACGTTTGGCTCTATGCCGTTCCATGTGGTGGTGAATCCAAAGGCTTTGCAATAAAAATTCACCATAGCGGCATTGTCGGTGGTGAAAAGTCCGATAGTATTGAATTTAAAATGTATATCCATATGAGATTATGAGTGAATGTTTTTCATCCCTGGCCAGTAGCAATAGGCAACGAAAGCCGGAATGAGCGATGAAATGAATTGAAGCCATCTGAAATCGGCGATGCAAGTGCCGAATCCGAGTATGGAACGGGCACTGTATAGCATCACCACAGCTGCGCACACCAATCGGGTGAACGGAAGTCGGCGGATGTCGCGTGAAGCCGATAGACCGTAAAATCCTGCCACGCCAAATGCCACAGCCAGTGCCACGGTGATGGCGTAGAGCATCCATTCGTTGCCCATCACCATTTTTTGCATTGTCTCCTTGATGCCGTAGGCTTCAAAAGCGAGGTCGAGGAATAAGAGGCAGACTAAGTGCCCGATGGCGATGATGAAGTGGAGGGCGGCGCCGGTTCTCAGTTTGAATTGATTTGTCATGATGGTGCACTATCTGTTGAGATTGAGGCGGAGCACACGCATTGGGCGGCCTGCACCAGTGTAGAGGCTCTCGTCGATACATTCTTCGCCAGTGGGCACAAAGCCGCATTTCTCCATCACTCGACCCGATGCAGGGTTGTCGGTGAAGTGTCCGCAAATTAGTGAACGGAGATTGGTGTCGGTGCGGATATGGTCGAGCATCAGGCGCAGTGCTTCGGTGCAGATACCTTTGTTCCAGAATGGTTTCGCTACCCAATAGCCCACAATAGGCTCGCCCGGTAGAGCGGGGAGATTGCATTCGCATGATGGCCCATAGCCTATTGCCCCGATGGGCTCGCCGGTTTCGCGCAGCACGATAGCCCAAGTGGTGTCGGTGTGGAAAACGGTGCGAATAATATTGAGGCTTTCCTCCACCGATTGGTGAGGCGGCCATCCAGCGCGTGACCCCACATCGGGGTCGGATGCGTATTTATAAAGTGCTTCGGCATCGCTGTCGACCCAAAGCCGCAGCATGATTCTGTCGGAAATGAGTGTCATTTTATACTAATTTTGAAAATTTCTCCACCGTTTGAGCATAGGGAAGAAGCCATGCATCATCTCCTTGTATTGCTCGCGGGTGATGGATTGCCCCGTGTTTTTGTTGAACTCCCCAACAAACTGCGAGCAATGGTCAATCATCTCGTCCATTGTGCATTGCTGGGTAAATTCGCCATCGCTGTAGCAATATTTGCAATAGTCGAAACAAATGCTGCCATCAGCATTTTTGCCGCACATGTCGTCGGCAGTGAGTGGCATGCCGCAACTTTGGCAGAATTGGGGCAGTTGCCCTTCTTGCAGATGCTTCTCCTTTTCAGCGAAAGTCGCTTCAAATTTAGCAAAACTTTCTGGATTTTCATCAGCCACGAAGTAGGGTTTTGGCGTGTGGTATGTGCCGGTGCGGCCGTTGAGGTAGCCGGGGATGAGCTCTTGTGCCAAGAAATAGGGCACTTCTGCATCTTTAGGCTCGCCGTGATAGTGCACACCGATGGTGCTTGCCACCACAAAACCGGCATGCTTGTAGAATTCGATGTTGCCTTCCATGCACAGGATGCCGATGCCCATTTCCTTTGCTTTCTCCAGCGAGTATTGAAGCAGTTTCAGGCCGTAGCCTTTTCGCTTGTAGTCTGGGTGAATGCTGATGGGGCCGAAAGTCCAGGCTTGAATATCGTTACCGTCGTCGCCTTTGATAGTGGCTTTGCAATACATTACATGGCCTATGATTTTCCCTTCTTCTTCCATCACGAAATCGAGTTCGGGGATGAAGTCGGGGTGGCTGCGGAATTGGTTGAGCACATAATGCTCTGTGCAACCTGGGCGGTAAATGTTCCAAAATGATTCGCGAGTGAGATTTTCCACTTCGCGATAGTCGGAGGGTTGTTCTAATCTTATTTTCATTTTTTGTAATTTTATTGTGGTGTTTTTTTGCGTAATATCCACTTTGCTTTTTCTGTTTGACGCAAAGTAAACAAAAAAACTACACACCCCACAACTTTTTTTTCTGAGAATGAATTTAATGCGCTGGTATTCCTACTTATAGGAAAATCGTGTTGATTATTCTCGAAAATAGTGCTATCTTTGTAAATTAAATGTATTGATAAATGAAGATAATTCACAATCGCTTTATTCCATTCCGTGGATTCAAAGCCATCAACCTGCTGGGCGTGATGTTTGTGCGCCGAGGGTTGAAGGTGAATGAGGTCGACATCAGGCATGAGCGAATCCACACTCGGCAGATGCTTGAACTGGGGATTGTGATGTTTTATGTGCTATATCTGATAGAGTGGCTTGTGCGCTTGCCGATGCGTGGCAATGCGTATCGCAACATCTCGTTTGAGCGCGAGGCCTACACCCATCAGGGCGATGCCGACTATCTTCATCGCCGCCGCCTATATGCGTGGCGCCACTATTTCAGAAAAAAGAAAAAACATTGAAAGATGACCGTAGATATTGAAAAAAACAAACAGGAGTTCAACGACTTGCTCCGCAGTGTGGGCCGTGAAGGCACCGATTATTTGATTGAAGACCTCGAAGACTTGGGCTTTTATGAGGCCCCATCGAGCACACGCTTTCACTTGGCATGCGATGGCGGAAATGTGCAGCACTCGCTCAACACTTGCCGTGCGGGTTTAATGCTCCGCGAACAAATCATTCAGATGCGCCCCGAACTGGAACGCGAATTGCCAAAGGACAGTGTGATTGTGGCTTGCCTGCTCCACGATGTGTGCAAGGCTGATGTCTACAAGAAAGTGGTGAAGCGCAGAAAGGACCAGTATGGCAACTGGGTGGACGTGAAGGGGTTTGATGTGGATTACAGCAATTTCCCTATGGGCCATGGCGAGAAGAGCGTGATTGTGGTGCTTCGCAGCGGATTCGACATTCACGATGATGAGATGCTTGCCATCCGCTGGCACATGGCGGCTTGGGACCTCGCTTTCCAAAGTCCTGAACAAAAAAACAATATCAACACTGCTCGCGATAAGCATGCCCTCTGCGGCCTTGTGCAACTCGCCGATGGCATTGCTGCCAATCTATTGGAGTGGGGCACTGGCGAAGAGGAAATGCTTTAAATTAGAAGATAGAAATTAGGATTCATAATCTTTTTGGGGACGAACAGGATTCTTCGATGGCTCGGGGTTTTCCAGGGTGTGCACCAAATTGGTTTAATAATAAATATATGATGAAAAGAATTATTTTTTCAATGCTGTTGGCCTTTGTGGCTATGGCAAGCTGGGCTTTGACCCACGAAACTGCACAGAAGGCTGTTGATGCTTTCGGTAACGATACCTCATTGGTTCATGGCTCTATTACAGTGGCTGTCTATGATATTGATGCCGACACCCTGGTAGCTGGTTTCAATCCCGATATGTCGTGCATCACCGCTTCCACAATGAAGACCTTGACCTCGTCGACGGCTCTGTGTGTGTTTGGCCCCAAGTTCTCTTTCAAAACCTGTGTTTACCTCATTGGCGAACAGAAGGGTAAGAAATTTAAGGGCAACATACACGTAGTTGGGTCTGGCGATCCAACTCTTGGCAGTGTGTACTTCCCAGAGAACCCTAACATTGTGGCTGAAATTATCAGTAAACTAAAAGAAAAAGGCATTGAGAAAATTGAAGGCGAAATCACTGTGAATTCTTCCATGATTCCTTGGCCAGCATCTAATGGATGGTGGGAAGTGGGCGACTTGGCTTGGAGCTACGGCATGGGCATCCATGGGTTCAACTTCTACGACAACCGCACCAACTTTAAGTTTACAGCAAAAGATGGTGAAATTCTCAACGCACGCTTCGAGCCTGCTGTGCCTGGTGTGCAGATTATCAACCGATTGACATCGGCTAAGAATTACGACAACATCGACCTCCGTCTGGAAGAAGGCACCCCTGCCATTGTGCTCCACGGCACTGCTGCCAATCAAGATTATGATATGAAAGTGGCTACTCAGTTGCCTTCCGCGATGTTTATCGACAGCCTCGCTCGCTCTATCGTGGCCGAGGGTATTAAACTCAAAATCAAGCCCGTGAAATTCGAGAAAATGAAAAACTCGGAGAAGGTTCAATTGCTTGAACACCGCTCACCAAGCATGGCGAAGATTATCACATCGCTCCTCGACCGAAGCGACAACATGTTTACCGAAGGCTTGCTCCGTGCCATTGCCTATTACACTGGTCATGAGGGTACTGCATCGGCTGGAGCAGCAGTGGTCGATAGCTTGTGGCGCAGCAAAGGTCTCGACACTCGCGCCGTGTTCCAGCACGACGGCAGTGGTTTGGCACGTGCCAACAAGGTGTCGGGGCGCTTCTTCGTGGAAATGCTTTCCTATATGGCGAAGCACCCGATTGAAGGCGTTCGTTTGAGCCAGTTGATGCCACCAGTGCGCGCTCGTATCGGAAAACTCATTCCCGAAACCCCTCTTGCCGAAAATATGGTGGTAAAGAGTGGCAGTATGAACAATGTGCAATGCTTCGTGGGCTATTTCCCTGCAAAGCGCCCGAAATACGCGTGGGCACTGCTCGCCAACAACTGGAACGGCACTCGTGCCGACTTGCGCGACAAGATGGATGTGATGCTCATCAGCCTCTTCGGCCAAACCGAAATCGAATAAAAAAAACATCTAAAGCGAAAAAAAACGCTTGATATTTGGTGTAGTACAAATTAATTTAACTATGTTTGCATTGTAATTACAATAGCAGCAAATTTTTATCACTATGGCTTCTACTTACGGTAAACTTCTTCTGGCAGTCTATGAACTTGAAGGACTGCTGCTTGTGCTCGAAAAGCATGGCGACGACACGCCCGCTTCGGTGGTTGAACTCATTAAGCAGAAGGCTGCTTTTGTGGCCGAAGAAGCAAAAAATGTGGAATTTCCTCAACAGCCCGTAGAGGAAGAGATGCTCGATGCTGCTTTCGATGAGCCAGATGGCGAGTTGGAACATCCTGCCGAAGAGCAACCTGTTGAAGAAAATGTGGTCGACGAGCAACCTGAAGAAGATGAGGTTGCCGAAGATGCTACCGCAGTCTTGCCTCCAGTAGAGGACGAGATTCCTTTAGATGAACCTGAAGAAATCGAGTTTGTGGAAGATGCGATTCAAGAACCTGAGCAGGTGGAAGAGCCAGATGACGAGGTAGAAGAAGTTGGCGACGAAGAAGAGCCTCCAGAATTCGTGAAATGTCCTCAGTGTGGTAAGGTGCTCCCTATGGGGTACGCCTTCTGTAATGATTGCGGTTGCCCGCTTGGTGGCGATCCGCAGAATGCCCCTGAAGAAGATGCTGCTCCAATCGACGACGAAGACGCCGACTTCGTGGTGGACAATGCCGAAGCCACAGAGCCTGCACCTGAAGCTGAAGTTGAAGTTGAAGTTCCTGCCGATGATATCTCTTTTGCTGAAGAGGAAGAGGTGTTTGAAGAAGTGGAAACGGAAGAAGAGGAAGAAATCGTCGACGATGAAGTTTACACCGACGACGAAGAACTCAGCATTGAGGAAAAGTTGCATAGAGGCATCGCAAAAAACATGCGTTCGGCATTTTCGCTCAACGACAGCATTCGCTTCCGTCGCGAACTTTTCGGTAACAGCCAAGCAGAATACAACGACGCGCTGGATATGGTGCAATCAATGCACTCATTCGGAGAAGCGGAAGAATATTTCTACGACGACCTCGGCTGGGACCCAATGAACGAGGAAGTGAAAGATTTTATGGAAGTGGTAAGAAAGCATTTCCTTTAAGTATATTTGAAACTATAGATAATCAATAATGGCTGGAAAGCTATATATCGTACCAACTCCGGTGGGCAATCTCGATGATATGACCCCTCGCGCCATCACGGTGCTTCAGGAGGCGCACCTCGTGCTTGCCGAAGACACGCGCACCAGTGGCGTGCTGATGAAGCATTTCGGTATCAACACCCCCATGCGCAGCCACCACAAGTTCAACGAGCACGAAACGCTTGCTGGGCTGGTCGGTGAATTGCAAGGCGGCAGCATCATCGCTCTCGTGACCGATGCCGGTACTCCCGCTATCAGCGACCCCGGATTCCTGCTCGTGCGTGAGTGTAGGCGCCATTCGATAGAGGTGGAAACTTTGCCGGGCGCCACGGCTTTCGTTCCTGCCTTGGTAAATTCGGGCTTGCCTTGCGAGCGCTTCACCTTCGAGGGCTTCCTTCCTCAGAAGAAGGGACGTGCTTCTCGCTTGGAATCGCTTGCCACAGAACAGCGTACCATGATTTTCTACGAATCGCCTATGCGATTGGTGAAGACTCTGGAGCAGATGGCGGAGGTGTTTGGCGCCGACCGTGAGGCTTCGGTGAGTAGAGAAATCTCGAAGATGCACAACACCACCCACAATGGTACACTCGCCCAACTCGCCTCCCATTTCAAAGCCAATGCGCCTCGTGGCGAAATTGTACTTGTGGTGGAGGGCAAGGCTCCTGAGGCCAACGTGAAAGTGGATAAATACGCAAAATTCAAACAAAAGCATATAAATAAAAATACAGATACAGAATTATGAGAAAAATTGTATTAATCTCGTTGGCGTTTTTCGCCATATCTTCGCTCTCAGTTTCTTGTAGTAAGGGAGCTGAAGAAAAGAAAGTGAATACCGATTCCATTGAAAACGTGGGATTGAAAAGTGAACTTGCTTCGGTAACTGCTGAAAAAGACACGCTCAATGCGTTGATGAACGATATTGCTGATGGCATGAACCAAATCATCGATATCCAAGATGTGATGAGCGTATCGAATTTGGGTGCAGAAACTGCTGATAAGAAAAATATGCTCCGCGACCAAGTGGTGGCTATTCAGGTGATGGTGAAAGAGCGCGAACGCCGCCTTGCCGAACTTGAAAAGCGCTTGACCGAATCGGGAGCTTATTCCGACGATTTGAAGAAGCAGGTGACTACTTTGAAGAAGCAACTTGAGAATCAGAAGAACATTATCAACAAACTCACTTCTGAATTGCAAGCTGCACATGTGGAAATCGGAAAATTGAATACTCGTGTTGAGAATTTGGAAACCGAAAACACCCAAGTGAAAGCCGACCTCAATGTGGAAAAGCAAAATGTGGCTGAAGAAAAGGAACGCAACACCAACCTTACCAACACTATGAACGAGTGCTTCTATGTGATTGGTACTAAAAAGGAACTGAAAGATCAGAAGATTATCGAAACTGGTTTCCTCCGCAAGACTAAGGTGATGGAAGGCGACTACACCAAGTCGTATTTCACAAAGGCTGATAAGCGTACACTCACACAAATCGACCTCCACAACAAGAAGGCTGAAGTGATGTCGAAGCATCCACAGGGCTCTTATGTGATTGAGGAAGTGGGCGGTCAGAAGGTGCTTCGTATCACCAACCCTGCTCGTTTCTGGGAATTGTCGAACTACCTCGTAGTGAAAGTTGGATAACATAATTAGCCGAATGGCGTAACCATATTAATGGGGCTTAATCGGAACCGCCAGGTCCCTGTTAAGCCTTTTTTTTAGTTCACTTTACATCCGTTTCACTAAAAGGAAGGGCGGATGATTCACACTTTTTAAAAAACACCGTACTGCAATGAGAAAAAGAATCGCAACATCTGTCGCATTTATGATGCTGGCTATTGCCACTCTCTTGGCTGCCAATACACAAGTGGATGAAGCCTTGGCATTGGCAAATCGTTTGTCACCTCGCTTGGCACAAAAAGTGGTGTTTAAGCAAGGGAAGAAAAAAGGTACCGACTATTTCACGCTCTCAAACGATGGCGATAAAGTAGTGATTACGGCCAACAATGCCAATTCTATGGCGGTGGGCTTGAATCGCTACCTCAAGAAATATTGCCACACCACCGTGTCGTGGTATGCCGACATTGCGGTGGATTTGCCTGCTCTGCTTCCTGCAGTAGATGGCTCCGAAACCGTGGATGCTCGCGTGCCTCAGCGCTTTTTCCTTAATTATTGCACATTCGGCTACACGATGCCGTTTTTCGATTGGAACGATTGGGAACGCGTTATCGACTGGATGGCGCTCAATGGCGTGAATATGCCGCTGGCCATCACGGGGCAAGAAAGTGTGTGGTATAATGTGTGGCGCAGCATGGGCATGACCGATGAGCAAGTGCGCAGTTATTTCACTGGACCCGTGTATCTGCCCTGGCACCGTATGGCCAATATCGACGCATGGTGTGGTCCGTTGCCTAAGGAATGGCTCGATGGCCAAGTGGTGCTTCAACAGAAGATTCTTGCGCGTGAGCGCGCCTTGAATATGCGCCCGGTGCTTCCTGCATTCGCTGGCCATGTACCCAAGACGCTTACCACGCTTTTCCCAAAAGCTGATATCAAGAAACTGGATGCGTGGGATAATTTCGACGCACCCTACCATACTTATTTCTTGAATTCGGAAGATCCGCTGTATGCTCAGATTCAGCGAAAATTTCTGGAAGAGCAAACCCGACTTTTCGGCACCGATCACATTTATGGCATCGACCTTTTCAATGAAATGGAGGCACCAAGTTATGATTGCGACTACATTGCCCAGCTATCTAAGCATGTATACGAGTCGCTGAAGGCGGTCGACAAGAAGGCTGAATGGCTGCAGATGGGCTGGTTTTTATATTACCAACGCAATAAATGGACTGCCGATGTGACAAAATCAATGCTCACCGCTCTGCCACAGGGAAAGATGACGATGCTCGACTATTTCTGCGAGCGTATGGAGGTGTGGCGCCTTCGCGACAAGTTCTATGGCCAGCCCTACATCTGGTGCTATCTTGGCAACTTCGGTGGCAACTCGGTGGTGCAAGGCAATGTGAAGCAGTCGGGAGAGCTTTTGGAAACGGCTCTGAAAGAGGGCGGCAGCAATCTGAAGGGCATTGGCTCAACGCTTGAGGCATTTGATGTGCAGCAATTCCCGTTTGAGTATATCTTCGACAAGGCTTGGAACTATGGCGCTTCGGATGCCGATGTTGTGAATCTTGTGGCTGATAGCCATGCCGACGTGCCCGATGAGAATGTGCGCAAGGCATGGGATGTGCTCTACAACCGTGTGCTCACCAACCACGCCACCACATTCCGTGGCACTGCTGCTAACGGCTTCCCTTATTTCAAGAAGTTGGCTAAGCGCAGCCGTGCGTTCAACGATATGAAGGCGCTCAACGAGGCTTGGCAACTGCTGCTGAAGCAGAAGTCGGTCACTGTTGATGCAGCGAAGGTCGACCTTGTATGGACCGGTCGCGAATTGCTCGGCAACTTGTTCGGCTACGAAAAAGATGAATTCGACTCTGCCTACGTGGCGCGCGACACTGTGAAGATGCATGAAAAGGCATATTTTATGCGTTCGCTGCTCGCCGACCTCGATATGCTCAATGCCCAACATCCGTTCTGCACCGTAGACAAATGGATTGAACAGGCTCGCGATTTGGGCGAAGCACCAGAAGTGAAGGATTATTACGAGATGAATGCCCGCCGACTCATCACCACTTGGGGTGGTGACCTCAACGACTATGCCATCCGCAACTATAGTGGCATCATCGCCAACTACCAGGCAAAGCGATGGGAAATCTACATTGAAGAAGCCTTCCGCTCTGTGCGAACAGGCACAGAATTCCGCGACAAGGAGCGCACCGAGGCCACCCACCAGTTTGAACTTGCCTTTGCCGACAAGCATGGCGAAGAATTCCCCAAATATCCGGGTGTGGAATTGCTCTCCCTATCCCGCTCCCTCGCCTCAAAATACGCCACCGAACTCCAATCCTGGCTCTCCACCCTCCCCACAAAACAATAACCCATACATATTTTAGAAATAATACAGTTGCTGTTTGTGGCACATATTGATAATCAGCGAGTTGCACGTAATACGGTAGAAAAGTCCTATCGAGGATGTTTTGAGGGTGTAAAATCGTGCAGATTTAACGATTTTAACTTTATTTAAGGCGAAAAGTTGGCTCTTATATATAATAAAAGGTGTGTTTTGAAGACTAGATGGAGGTTGTGAATAAGTTGAGGTGTTATGTAAAGGGAATATGTGCAACGACATTTTGTCGGACCAGTTAACAAGGGGGTGGTTTCAAAACACCACCTTCGGATTAAGCAACGAAATGTGTATTCTGTCAAAGGAAAAACGAAGGGTATCGTGAATTGCTATACCCTTCAACCAAAACCTGAGTGTTGATTTGCCCCATTGGTTACAACCAGATTAGCGAAATAAGAATGTGGTTTCATAACCAGACACCAAATTGAGGTATGCGGTTTGCTCAGATGTTTTATCATTAGTTTACCCAGCAATTTGCATCGAAAACAGTTAAAAATCCATATAAAACACTATTCTGAGAGCA
>JAUNNJ010000137.1 GCA_030531495.1 Bacteroidales bacterium | reverse complement strand
CTACCAAGGTGCCAACACCTACTACAACAACATCCTCTACACCTACGATGGCAAGCACCTCTATCAGGGCGCCAACACCTACCACAACAGCATCATGCTCACATTCAGCGCACCTATTCCTATCCCTGTATTAATCGTCATCAGCATGTGATTCTTTGCACTCCACCAGGAATGCGCCCCTCTGAAAAGTTAAATTATACCAATATGAGAGAAAACCTCGGCCACGAAATTGGTGGTTCGGGGTTTTTGCTGTAACTTTGTGAGTTAATAGCGGCACTGTGCCGTTATCTTAAATAATAACAAATAATTAGTTTAGCCCGGCTACCCGGGTCCGGCAACAAAACAAATTCAAAAAATTATGGCAAAACAAGAAGACGTTTTCAAGAAAATTGTGTCACACGCTAAAGAGTATGGTTTCGTGTTCCCTTCAAGTGAAATCTACGATGGCCTCGGTGCTGTTTACGACTATGGCCAAAACGGCGTGGAGATGAAAAACAACATTAAGCGCTACTGGTGGGAAGCTATGACTCTGCTCCACGAAAACATCGTGGGTATCGACTCAGCTATCTTCATGCACCCTACCATCTGGAAGGCGAGCGGACACGTTGATGCATTCAACGACCCATTGATTGACAACAAGGACTCCAAGAAGCGCTATCGTGCTGATGTGCTCATTGAAGACGAAATCGCAAAAATAGAAGAGAAAATCAACAAGGAAGTTGAGAAGGCTGCTAAGCGTTTTGGCGAAAGTTTCGACGAGGCCATGTTCCGTCAAACCAACCCTCGCGTGCTCGACCACCAAAAGAAGCGCGACGAATTGCACCAACGCTTTAGCGATGCAATGAACGCTAACGACCTCAAGGAACTCCGTCAGATTATCGAAGACTATGGTATCATCGACCCAATCTCTGGCACCAAGAACTGGACCGATGTGCGCCAATTCAACCTCATGTTTAAGACAGAGATGGGCTCAAGCGCTGATTCCACTATGAATGTTTACCTCCGCCCAGAAACTGCACAAGGTATCTTCGTGAACTTCCTCAACGTGCAAAAGACTGGCCGCATGCGCATTCCATTCGGTATCGCCCAAATCGGTAAGGCATTCCGTAACGAAATCGTGGCTCGCCAATTCATTTTCCGCATGCGCGAATTCGAACAGATGGAAATGCAATTCTTCGTTCGCCCAGGTGAAGAACTCGAATGGTTCAAGACTTGGAAGGAATTCCGCCTCAAATGGCACAAGGCACTTGGCATGGGCGACGAAAAGTATCGCTACCACGATCACGAAAAACTCGCTCACTATGCAAATGCCGCTACCGACATCGAATTCAAGATGCCATTCGGCTTCAAGGAAGTGGAAGGTATTCACAGCCGCACCGACTTCGACTTGAGTCAACACGAAAAGTTCTCAAAGAAGAAAATCCAATATTTCGACCCAGAACTCAACAAGAGCTACACTCCATATGTAATCGAAACCTCTATCGGCGTAGACCGCATGTTCCTTTCAGTGCTCTGCTCAAGCTACGAAGAGCAAGTGCTTGAAGGTGGCGACACTCGCGTAGTGCTCCACTTGCCTAAGGCATTGGCTCCTGTGAAATGCGCTATCCTCCCATTGGTAAAGAAGGACGGTCTGCCAGAAAAGGCTCATGAAATCATGAACCTCCTGAAGTTTGACTTCGCTTGCCGCTACGACGAAAAAGACTCTGTAGGAAAGCGATACCGCCGCATGGACGCAATTGGCACTCCTTACTGTATCACCGTAGATGGTCAAACTCTTGAGGACAACACCGTGACTATCCGCGACCGTGAAACAATGGAGCAACAACGCGTTTCTATCGAAGAACTCCACGCTATCATCAGCAAGGAATGTAGCCTCAACAGCCTGTTGAAGAAACTCGTGTAATTTCAATTTCAAAAACTGAGAAAATGAAAAAATTCCCTTTACTGATAATGATGCTGCTGGTGGCATGCTCGATTTTCACATCGTGCATGGGCGATGAGAATGTCGACACCTCATGGCGCGACGCCAACCTGAAATTCTACCAGGACCAGTTGCAACTGAAGGACAAGGACGGACAGCCCTTCTACAAGGTGATGGTGGCTTCGTGGGACCCTAACGCACAAGTGCTGATGCACTGGTTCAACGACCCAAGCACCACCGCAAAGAATCTGGTTCCGCTCTATTCGTCGACTGTGGATGTAAAGTATCGCCTCACCATGTATGATGGCACTGCAAAGGACTCGTCGTTCAATATGACAGCAGCCTATGGCGACAGCATTTTCCGCACCACTTTCAATAGTGTAATCAGCGGCTGGCCTATCGCCATCACCAAGATGCACATCGGCGACAGTTGTCGCGTGGTGGTGCCTTACAACCAAGGTTACGGAGCTTACGACTACGGAGGCATCAAAGGCTACAGCACTTTGGTGTTCGACATCAAACTCGTAGGCATTCCTTACTACGAAGCTAAGCCATAAAATAGCCTAAGAGTTATTCCACGATAAAAATTTCAGGCGCCCCGATTTGATTTCGGAGCGCCTGAATTATTTTTCAGGATTATTGATTATCAAGATGTCAGACCTTATCTAATCTCTAACATCTAATGTCTAATCTCTAATCTAATTTTTCAATTCTTCAATTCTCAG
>JAUNNJ010000067.1 GCA_030531495.1 Bacteroidales bacterium | reverse complement strand
TAGATGTTAGAAATTAGAGTTTAGAAGTTAGAAGTTAGACTCGTGGACTCGTGGACCTGTTGACTCTTTGACTCGTGGACTTGTGAATGGTGGCATATTTTTGAGGGAGGCAATCGGAATTAGGCAAAAACCAATAAAAATGTTGTTGTTTTGTGCCTTATTACGCAGTTTTTTTGTATTTTTGCACGTACCCACTTAGTGGAATTGAGTCAAAGTAAAGCAAGAGTAAATTAATAAAAATTCGAACAAATGTGTAATTCAGATTTTTGGGAGCATCTCAAAACCATCGTATCAGGAGGTTTCACTCCCGAAGGTCTGGCAGGACTTGACGAATACATAACCGATATACAAAATGGCACAAGAGACCTTCTACAATTTAATCAACCAGAGCATGCAGGAGTCTGCTCGGCTGGTCCGCTCCTCATTGGGGCGCTCATCGTATGTGATCTCGCGAGAGAAAGCCTTGGAACAGGTAGCTATGCTTCAGAAAGCAAAACTCCGCCGCCAGCAAACTGGCAAATAGACGAGGCGCAAGAGCAACAACTTCAGCGATGGGCGGAAGCCAAGGGTGTTTGGATTCCTGAAGCAGAAGAATGGCTTCAATCCAAGTACGGGCCTATGATGGCACAGGGAGCCGAAGCAAAAGTGTTTGGACGGACAGGCGACACACACGTCATCAAACTTCGCACATCCATCTATGCCACCCTCGGCAGAGCACTCGAAGCTATCGCGCTCCATAACTATCTCTTCCCTCAAACCATCATGCACGTCATTGGTTTTACCCGAGATGCAGACGGACTCTTCCGCGTCATCCTAACTCAACCATACGTTGAGTGCAAACGACTGGCCACCAAGGCGGAGATTGATGCGTTGGTCAATGTCAAGGGGTTCTCTGACAATGGTGACGGCAACGGAGTGAACTACCTCTCGTCCCGACTACATCTGGAAGACATGCACCCAGCCAATGTCTTTGTTGAACAGTCGTCCGACACCCCTGTTTGCATTGACTGCATCGTCAAGTTCAGAAGAGATCTCTGAAATGAACTTGTGGACACAAAAAATTCACACAACAGATTTAACAGAATTTATTTTAGAGATCAGATGTTTTGACCCGTGGACTTGTGGACTCCCCAACACACACACCGATTTTATCCAATTAAAACCCCAATTAACACCAATTTATCTTTCATTGGCCATTGCCGCCTAATGAACATTCTGGGTTAGAAGCATCCACGCCCTGGCAGGAAGCCAGCACCTACCAAACCAAAAAGAGAACACCTATAACCACGGCACACCATAATCAGTGCCACATTCTTTCGCCTCGAGAGATGCGTCCGACGGAAGAATGATTTTCGCTTTGGTGAGCCTTTTAATATATCCGCTGCGTACGGCAATATTTTCTATTTCTTCTCTTCTCGCCTTACCCATTGAAAGAAAATCTTCTTCAATCTCTAAACCGAGGTAGCGTCTGCCAAGCAAATTCGCCGCGATGCCAGTTGTTGAACTTCCGCTGAAGGGGTCGAGAATCCAATCTCCTGGCTTTGTGCTCGCTTGAATTAATCTCGCCAACACTGCCAACGGTTTTTGAGTGGGATGTTTGCCACACGATTTTTCCCATTTCGCAATGGCTGGTAAATGCCACACGTCGGTCATCTGCTTGTTGCCGTTCAACTCCTTCATCAAGCTGTAGTTGTAATAGTGCGCCACCTTTGGCTGTTTCCTTGCCCAAATGATAAACTCTGTGGAATATGTGAAATATCGGCAAGATATGTTAGGTGGCGGATTCGTCTTTGCCCAAGTGATGACGTTTAAAATTTTAAAACCCAATTTTAGCAATTGTTGCTGAACACTGAAAATATTATGATGAGTGCCCGAAATCCAAATGGTAGCATTGTCTTTCATGTGGTCGCGACACGCACTGAGCCACCTCAAATTAAAAGCATCCATTTCCTCGGGTGTAGTAGGCTTGTCCCATTCACCCTTATCCACACAAACGATTTTCCCACTCTGATAGCTAATTCCGCCACCAGAAAGAAAATAAGGAGGGTCGGCAAAAACCATGTCGAAGCCAAACTTAAACTTCGACAAAGTTTCCACGCAATCACCCTTTATCAAAGTGAAATCATTATTCGCAGATTTGAAATAAGGCCCGTGTTGTTCAACGGAGAAATCGGTGTCTATCAGGTCGCGAAAATCTAAAACAACACTACAGTCTTGATACAACGAACGTACGGCAAACTCTGCATCTAATTGCGAGTTTGCCTCCACCTGTACTGTGCGCGCAAGGGTTTCTTGTATCGTAACATTGTACCTCATTACAGGCACGAAATTACGATCAATAATTAAGAAAAAATGGATTAGATCAATGTTTAACTTTCGTGATCAAAAAAGATCAATTTGCCAATCAAATAGGCCTTATTTGATTCTGCGATATGCACCTCGTCCTTTAAATTCTATAATTCCTTTGTCTCGGAGATATTGAAGTTGTTGCCTTATTTTATCCTGGATATGGTTGTTGTTTGGGTGTTTTAATGAAAGCTCGTTTGCGAAAGAATACATTTGGTTGAGTGTAAAATCCGTATCCAGGCGTTCAACGCAATGTAAAACATCTATTAGCCAACCACGTCCCTCGAGAGTTTTGCTTTGAAGATTGTATACACGCTGATATTCTTGTACTACATCCTCTATGTTTCGAACAGCTCCATTGTGAATAATTGTTATCTTTGCAATATTGGGGATGTCACCCAAAAGGATGTTGCACCCAGTCCAACCAGCTCTCCTTGCTGTTGGTGGTAAAGGTTTGCGTTTAAAAATCACGTCTGGAGTGAAAAAACACTTGGGTACAATAATAAGGTTGTTTACTTCATACCTATCGTAGTGCATAAAGAAGAAACTGGGATTGTCTAATGATGTGATGCGACTTATCATTGTTGAATAAACACCATCAGCTACACTTTTGGGGAAAATGTCACTTTTAGAGTTTTTGCTCTTTAATTCATACTGTGATTTACAATGTTCGCAAACATAGTCTTTGACTGGTGCGTTAGGTTCAGCTCTTTTAATGGTGGTTTCACCACAAATAGGGCAATACATATTGCGTGCCAACCAATCCTCTGTTAGCACCCGTGCAATTTGGCTACCACTTTTGTACCCCTCCGCCAATGACAAATCAAATTTCAGGTCCAAAATTCGCAATATTTAGATTTTTGAATTAAAACATATTCAATCTTCAAATAACAAAGTTATGTAGATTTTTGTGCTTTTTCAAAAGTTTAAAGTTTATTTTTTTAGAAATCTGACTGAGATTCTTAAGTAGTTTTAAACTATTTTTTTGTTGGGATGGAGTGGGGGGGGGTGTTGGGGGGCAAATAGGTTCATGAGGCTAATTTCTGTTTAAATCTGTTGAATTGAGCGGAGCGAGCTCATGGAGGAAAGCAGTGCTGTCGGCGCAGCCTGTGCACGAAAAGACTTCCTCCATAATCTGTGTGAGATTTTGAGTTGACAAGACATTTCAATAATCGGTGTTAATTAGATAAAATCGGTGTGTATTTTTTGGAGTCAACAAGTCTAATTTCTAACATCTAATTTCTGTGGGACCTGTGGGATCCGCGTGGGGATGGGGTGGAATGAGATTGGCGCCACAGCGGGTTGCCGTGGCGCCAATGAGATGTATCTTATGATGTTGTTCGTCAGTCTTATTTCAGCACGCGCTGTGGACGTTCTGGAGCTTTGCCGTCCTTGCCAGGAGCGTAGTAGTTGTAACCATAGTGGTAGTGATCCCAACGTGGCGATGAGGTGTGAACGAGGTCGAAAGTGAAATCGGTTGACTTGTTCCAATATACGCGGCCAGTGAAGTGGCTGTCGGAGAGGCGATAGTTGTCGATGTAGAGAGTGTAATCATCTTCTACAAAGTAGATTTCAATCACCCTGTCTTTCACGCGCCACTCGATATGGTTGGCGATATAGTCCCATGGTGCTCCACTGTAGTAGTCAACCCAGTGACCCTTGCCCGAAGTGAAGCGGAATGGGTCGGTAGAGAAGTCCACGTATGAGTAAGTGGAGTTGTAGTAACGGCCGCCGTAGTACGACTGCATGTGGGTGTAGCCTTCCCATGTACCTTCGAGGTCCATAGCGATATTTTGATCTTCACAAGAGCTGAATGCCATGCTCATCATTGCCATCATGGCTATCACCAGAATGTTGTAATATCTTTTCATAATCGTCGGTTTTAGAGAGTTAAACACTGCAAAGATAACACTTTTTCATAAAAATAATAGAGGAATGCCTCCCATTCTTATGCCGCTTCCTTTGTTTAGTAGACCATATTCTGCCGAAAAAGTTTAATCTTTGCACAAAAAACGTAGGGATAGTGCGGGTTTGCGTCCAGGATAAACGAACAGTTTGAGAACCTTGCAGGTATGCAAGAACGGATAAAAATCAAAAAAATCGTGGTGGTTAGACAGAAGGACTATGGCCTCTTGTGAGCGAAGTGGAAAAATAAGGGGAAGAAGCACAAAAACCGAGATAAACCCCTCGCGTAGGGTAGGTGCAGAAGCACCTGGCGGCATGAGCACATGATTTTCCTCGCGAGCAAGCTCCCTGTAAAATCTCGCACTCATCCCACCACCTTCCTTGCGGAAGGCCACCACCCTCCCCAAGGCAATAAACAAGAAATAAACAATCCAGTTCCCACCCACCCCAACATAGTAGGGGGATGCCTTTGACATGCTAACCCCGCCCCCCATAAACCCCATAGACCTTTTCTGCCATATATGACAAGCATATTTGCTTTTCGCCGCAGACGTGGTTTATCGTCCTTTGGCGTATGATAAGCCCGCGAAAGAGGGCGTGGTGGGTTTGTGGGAGGGCAGATTTAAGCTCGCTTAAAAATCTGAAATCCCACAAATCAACCGGTGGGTGTGCTGCACCCGCATACGCCAAAGGAGGTTTATCTCGGTTTTTGTCTTTTTGAAGTCTACAAGCCTACGAGGGTTTTGTGAGAAATGTGATTATCGGGAGATAAATATGTGCGTAATTTTTGGAGGAAGGGTGTTTAATCTTTGCGCAAAAAACGTGCAAGATTCGCCTCCAGCACAGTTTCGAGGCGGGAGACGGGCATCTGCAGTACCGCTGCCATATTTTCAACAATCTGCCCTATCGGCAGTTCGCTTTCGTCGGTTTCGGCAAGCATGCGGTCGAGCGGCACTGCCTTCAGCGCCTCGGCATTGAATCGCTCACCAAACGAGATATAGAAGCCTGCCTCCACCAGCGGCGCCACCACACGCTCGTTGCCACGAAATCCGTGAATGGCCCACGCCACACTTTTCCGACTCTCGCGCCAGGCCTTGAGCACCTGCTGCGATGTGCGCACCATGTGAATCACAAGAGGCTTGCCCACCGCTTCGGCAAGAGCGATATGCCGCTTCAGCAGGCGCAGTTGCACATCCATCGGCGCACCTTTGAGGCTGTCGAGCCCGGTCTCCCCTATCGCCACCACACGGTGGTCGGCAGCGGCGGTTTCAAGCGCGGTCCATTGTGCTTCCACATCGCCGCCCTCGGTGTGCCACGGATGAATACCCACCGAATAGCGACGGCCGGCGGAAGGAGCGAAATCACATGGCGATACGCTGATGAGCGCATCGCTGGCACCGAGATTATGTGTATGAAAATCAACCATCATCACCACTAACTCAGCCGTTCCAACCTCTTTTCAATCAACTGAATGTAGCACAGTTTGGCATCATCGTCCAAGAACGAATCCTGTATAATTTTTCGCCATTTTGGCAACGCCTTTCTCATATTTTCCACAAGGCGAACCACCACATTCTCTTCGATGCCCATCGTTTTGGCCGCATTCACAAAATTGCTAAGTCGAAGATTACTTTTCTTTCCATCGAGAGTCAGTGCCAACTCTTCGCTGTCGGCGGGATTTGCTATCGCCACATTCAACAAATCGTAAGCGGGGGCAAGCATATACGATTCTTTCGGGCGATAAAGCGAGAATTTTTTCAGATGCATATCATTATTGCCCGTAACGAAGCAGAACAGCACTATCTGCAGAAAATTCACCAGGTCGAGTTTCGGTATGCTACTATATCTGGTAATGGCCTTGGCTATCAATTCGTGCGACCCTTTGTACTTGTATTCCGTGGGGCGCTCCGTTAGCTGACACATGTCCTCCATATCCACTTTTTCACCTTTCGCCTTACGGTCGACGCGCCGAGTGATATAGCCTATTTGCCCATCAGCCATTTTGATGAGGCTATGAGGCACAACACTAATTTTTACAACCTCTGCAAGATGCATTGTCAAATCTTCGTTTTCTGGCAATTGCGAATATTCTTCAGTTTGTGGCTTGAAGATGTAGTCGCCCCAAAGCCCCACGATGGTCAATCGATTACACCCTTCGTGACGGTCGAGATTGAGCGACAATTTGGGCTGAACACCAGTGAGCGAGGTTTGAGCACGTATGATTTTCTCTGCGAGGCTGTCAAGGTCGGATTGACGATAATCCAACACTGGCGCCTCGGTTGTTCCAAAGATTTTCTTTGCGCATCTGGGGTGAAAATCCTTTTGCCCATTTTCCAGTGGCTGATAGCAGTATAAACACTTACACATTGACTATTCCCCCTCTTCTTTTATAGGTACGACACTAACCGAACCTATGCACTCCTTACAACAAAGAAGCAAGAGCGACATTCGGTCGAGAATACTCACATCAGAATTTCGGAGCGCCACATCAAGCAGCCATCCTTCAGGAATGAGACCATCGAAAAACGGGAATAAGGTGGCGCTCACATGCGCATCCGTTTGCAACGGAAGTGTGAGACTCACAGGCTGTGCATCGGCAAGAGCGAGGTAATCGGAGTCATAACAAAAGCGATATTCTCCATCAACCTCAGAGAGAATGCCCGCAAGCACTTGATTGCGAAAAATTTTTGCTTGCTTCATCTCCTCGTAGCCGTAAGATGGTAGTTAAATAAATCGAGCAACTGATTCACTTTGTCCATTCGCAAAGTGGGTTTGCCTTGCTCAAGATTACGCACAAAGTTTAGACCCACACCCGACTTCATAGCCAAATCGGCTTGTGTGAGCCCATATTCTTTTCGAAGAGCCTTAACAGTGGATGCTAATTGAGATGTTACCATAATTGCAAATTTATATCCTTTCGGATGCAAATTTAGTAACTTTTTGGGAGATTATATTCGTTCGGATGTAAAAAGTGTTGTTTTTGGTGGAATTATATCCGTTCGGATGTAGTTTTGTGATATTAAGCGGGAGGGAAAACGATGGCTTCCACAAGTTGAAACGCTGATTCTTTCGGTAGATTATGGTACTGGGTCGTAGCCACTTCCACCCCAAGGGTGGCAACGGCAAATTCGCTTCACTGCAAGCCAAAATCCCTTGAACGGGCCATGCTTACGGATGGCTTCCACTGCATATTGGCTGCAAGTGGGCGTGAACCGGCACGCAGGTGGTGTAAGTGGCGAGATGCATCGCTGATAGAAGCGAATGGGCAATATCAGGAGCATGCCCAATCCCTTGAGCAAGAGCCGCCATAGACGCACAAAAATATTACCGCTTGCATTGTCAGTCATTGTCGGTGGCTGCTTTTTGAATCTTTTCAAGAATGGTCTTCATCTTCTCCTCAATCACGGCGTAGTCGGCAGGAGATTTCGACAGGTAGATAAACGCCACATCCACACTTTTCCCAGCTTCGGAAAGAGCAGGCACAAGGAGCGAGCGGTTGAGGCGATAGGCTTCGCGAGTGCGGCGACGAAGGAGCACGCGCCCCACTGCCTTGCGAATTTTCTTCTTCGGAATGGTAATCATAAAGCGAGCAGGAGCCTCGGGGCGCGCTTCGCCCACGCGATACACCGCCCTCAACGGATAGCACATCGCGCTTTTGCCTTTCGCAAACATGAGGTTGATAGCCGTATGGCTACACAACTTCTCTCGCTTATATAATTTGAAATTTTCCATTCTCACTGCAAAGTTAACACTTTTTCGCCACTCCACTGCCCTCGCCTATCAAAATTCCAAATTATTATCATTCAGCAAAAAGTCGGAAATGCTGGGGGATATAGGAATTTTGGTAAAAAAGCGGCAGCCCGCTTGTAGTTTGTGTGCATCGGCACAGTTTTTTCCAAGCGAGAAGATGATTATCATTGTCGCCTTATCGCGTACTTTCAGCCCGCACACATATATGAGCCCGTCTGTCCCCCGGCCTCACTTCGCCACGACCGGGGTTATCGTTCGCTTTCGCTCACATATCGGGCTTTCAGCCCTATTTTCACCCGGCAAGTTGGCTTTATTTATGGATGGCAGCAGGATTCCATACTTGCTTCACGAATGATTCGGCATATTTGCACTGGAATTCGATGCCGTGGAAGCGCTCCATAGGTATGTGGTATTCGAGGATGAAATCGGGCTCTTGGCTCGCATGAGCGCGGCACGCCTTGTGCTTGGTGTCGACCACTTCGGTAATGTCAACATAGGTGTCGGGGTGCCAGTTTTGGGTTTGGAGGCCGGTCATTGCCTCGTGATAATAGAGGTCGAACGAATGACCGAGTTTGCGCCAGGCGTCGTAGGTGAGCATTGAGCAGATGCGGTGGTCGCGGTGCGAGTCGATGGGCCAGTGTGTGAACACCACATCGGGCTTTTCTCGCTCAATCACCGCCTTCATTTCTTCGTAGCGAGCGTTGGTGATTTCGGTAGCGCCGTCCACCTGCGAGAGCATCACATAGCGCACGCCCATAATGGCGCAGGCGTCGTGAATCTCCTTTGTGCGAATAGCCTTCGCCTCATCGCCCTTAATGCCGGGAATACCAGCCTCGCCACCGGTGAGATACACGTTCACCACTTCGCAGCCCGCGCGCTGAAGCATCAGCGCAGTGCCGCCGCAGCAGTATTCGGGATCGTCGGGGTGGGCGCCTATTACCAGCGCTTTCTTATACTTTTTCAAATCCAATGCCTGGGCAAACGAAGCGAAGCTAACCATGAAGGCTGCCAGCATCACACAACAGAAAATTAGTCCTCTTTTTTTCATAATTATAATAAGGTGTTAATGGTTGAGTAAATTGTGATTTTATTGAGCCCAGAAAGTTCATTAGTGTCAAATGTGAATATTTAGCAACTCATGCACATTCTGGGTTGAAAACCAAAAAAAGTTTTTCATCAAGGCAAAGTTATCCATTTTTTCCCTAATCGTCAAATCCATTTTTCTCCAAAATATCGCACATCAAAATTACTATACTGATATAATATGCAAAGATTGGCCAAAATCTCTATATTGTAAATGATTGTATATCAACTTATAACACACCTATTACATCAGAAGAACCGTCCCTTTGATGTAAAGTAATCCATTTTTTCTGTAATTGGCAACTGGAATCAACGATAAAACTCCGGTGTAGAAGAAATGCCTGCGCTCCATATGAGTGCAAAAAAGAGCCGCAGGCGATGATGCCTGCGGCCCTAATATTATATCAATCTCTTTGACTAAGCAAGATTATTTCCAACCGTCGTTTTGGGTGGTCTTGTTGCCGAGAGTGATTTGTTGTTGTGGAATTGGCCAGAAGTAGTGCTTCTTGTCGAATGAGCGAGTAGCAGATGTAGCCACTACATAACCACCGTCGAGAGCCACTTCACAACCAGCCACGTTGCTCAAGTTAGCACCGCGGTTGATGTTTGGATACTTGTTGCTGTCGAGCTTGTCGAGTTGGTGCCAGCGAACGAGGTCCCAATAGCGGTACCAGTTGTCGGTCATCAATTCGCAACGACGGCAACGACGGATTTCCCAAAGCAAGTTGCTTACGCCGTGATTGTTAGCTGGGTCAGCAGCTGGAGTAAGGTTCATATCAGGTAGACCTGCACGCTTGAGGAGCAAGTTTACAGTCTTGTTGAGGTCTTCTTGAGTGAGTGTACCGAGTTCAGCCTTAGCTTCAGCATAGTTCAAATAAACAACTGCCAACCAGTAAATAGGAGCGTCGGTGTAACCAGTACCGATACCGTTGCGGTAGAGAGTCTTGTTGTCGGTACCCATCAATGCGTTGTCGTACTTAGCGATAGTGTAGCCAGTAGAAGAAGTCATTTGAGCGAGTTCTGGATCGCGAGCCCAACCATGACCCTTGAAGCAAGCCACGTGGTCGATGAGCACTGAAAGACGCTTGTCGCGCTTAGAGAGCATGCCTTCGAGGCTATAGTTGCCGTTTGCATCAAGCACAGCCTTGTCGTCCTTGTCGAGAGAGGTAGTTGCCAAAGGCTTACCATCGAGGAAAAGGAATGCATCAACAGCGTCCTTGGTGATACCGCGTTGAGCAGTTGAACCAGTGGTGTAGTCAACGGTGCTGTGACCGAGTACATCCTTGTGGTAGTTGCGCCAGAAGATAACTTCAGGGTTACCGTTGAGGTTGAGTGAGTTGTAAACATCACCATAGTTGTCGCTCAATGTGTAACCAGCACCCATCAGAGTGTTAGAAGCATCGCGAGCTTGTTCGAGATACTTTTGTGCGCGAGCAGCATCAGCAGGCTTGCCGTTGTCGGCTTGAGTGCGATACTTGCAGTATGTACCTTCGAAGAGGCAAACATCGCTCTTCATAGCGAGAGCCAAGTGCTTGCTCCAAGCGTTGCCAGCCTTAGTGGTGCTAAGGTTTGCAATAGCGAAGTCGAGGTCGGCCAAAACATGGTCCATAACCACGTCGCGGTCGGTGCGAGGTTGGTTAACAGCTGATTCATCGTTGGCATCAAGAACCACTTTTTCTTGCCATTGAACATCGCCGTATTCACGTACGAGTTGGAAGTATTGCCATGCACGGTTGAGGCGAGCCACAGCTTCGTAGTTCTTCTTTTCTGCATCACTGAGGCTTGAACTTGCCATACCTTCGATAAGGTAGTTGCAACGACGGATTTCAGTGAATGGGGTTGACCAGTAGCTTGAGGTGTTAGGAACTGAAGTGAATGTCCAGTTGTCGAAGTTAGGATCAGCCTGGTCGTCGCTCAACGACTTAAAGTAGAACCAACCGCCTGAGCCGCCTTGGCCATATCCTGCATAATTTTCATATAATTTGTTGCTATAGCTTTCTACAGAGTTCACATTGCTCCAGAATGCTGGGCTGTTGGAGAATTCTGAACGAGGCGACTTGTCGAGCATATCGTTACAGCTGGCAAGCACCATCACCGAAGCAGCTAAAGCATATAAAACTGATTTTTTCATAATGCTAAAATTTTATCTTAACTGTTGTGTGATTTTAGAAAGTAACTTGAAGACCGAATGACCAGCTCTTGGTGATTGGGTATGTACGACCCCAAGTACCATAACCGAGAGCGCCTTGACCAGCGTTCATTTCTGGGTCGATTGGGAGATCCTTGCTACCCTTGTGGAGGAGGAACAAGTTGCTGCAGCTTGCATATACGCGAAGCTTTTGGATGAATGCCTTCTTGGTAAGTTCCACTGGAAGGGTATAACCGAGAGTTACGTTCTTCAAACGGAGGTAGCTCATATCAACGAGGTACTTAGTCTGTGGATAGTAGTTGTGGCAACCACCTTCACCAGCAAGACCAGTTACGTTACCAGCGTATTCGTTACCAGGATAGAGGCATGGGAATGCGTTGCTTTCGCTGATGTTAACGATGCCGTTAGCTGGGTCGTAGATATTGTAGCTTGTTTGGTTAGCGTAGATAGCGAGGTCGGCTTCACGCATTTCTGGGAATACGAATGCAGATTGAGTCCACATGTCGCGCTTGCCAACGCCTTGGAAGAACAAGTCGAGGTCGAAGCCCTTGTAAGTACCACCGAGGTGGAAGCTGTATTCGTAACGTGGCAAGCAGTTTCCAATCACCTTCAAGTCGCCATGGTCAGCTTCTGTACCCTTACCGCCGTCGATTACACCGTCGCCGTTGAGGTCCTTGTACTTGATATCACCAGGGCCGAATACGAATGTTTGAGTTTGGAGACCAGTTTGGTCAGCTACACCAGGAGCATATTTCCAGCTGCCGTCAGCGTTCTTGCCTTGGAAGTCAGCTTCAGTGAAATAGCGGTCGGTTTCGAAGCCCCAGATATCACCCCAAACTTCACCTTCATAAGCGTAAGCTCGATCGAGTGGGTGACCGATGTTCTTGTCGTTGTCCCACTTAGTTACTACGCTCTTAGAGTCGCCAATGCTGAAGTTAGCATAGAGGCCGAGGTCTTTGTTGAATTGCTTGCGCCAGTTAACATTGAATTCCCAACCACGAGTGCGGAGTGAACCAGCGTTGGTGGTAGGAGTAGCAGCACCTACAGATGGTGGAAGCGCCTTGCCAGGAGCAAACATGTCGTTGGTTGTACGTTGGAACCAGTCGAAGCCGATGGTTACCATATCGTTGAGGATACCGAGGTCGAGACCTACGTCGATAGTCTTGATGCGTTCCCAAGTGAGGCTTGAAGATACCCAGTCAGGCATACCGAATTCGTTCACCTTAGCGTTAGAGCTATTGAGCCAGTTCACGCTGCCAGTAGCGATGGTTGAGATACCAGCTACGTATGGCCAGCTTGAGCCTACGTCTTCGTTACCGATTTCACCATAAGAGAAACGCAACTTACCGTTAGATACGGTTTCGCGAATCTTATCCCAGTAAGCTTCTTGTGAGAAGCGGTAACCAACAGATGCAGATGGGAAGAATGCCCACTTATCGCCTGCAGGGAAACGAGAAGAACCATCGTAACGGCCATTCAATTCCAAGAGGTAGATGCCCTTGTAGTCGTAGTTGATACGACCGAAGTAACCTGCAGAAGAGCGGTCGTTAGTGCTTGCTGTAATGCTCCACTTAGTCTGGTCGCCATAAGTGAGGTTAAGTTCTGGATAAGCGAGTGAATACAATTCTGGACGCATTGCATAGAAGTAGTCGTAAGTCATGTTTTCACCGTTCACACCAGCCATTACGTTGATGTTGTGAGCGTCGTTGAAGCTCTTAGCATAGTTTACGTAGAAGTTAGCAGTCCAAGTTTCGCGCTTGCTGTTGTCGCGCCAAGTGTCGGTGCTTGATTGGCCTACGATCCATTGAGGAGAAGTTCCACTCCAGTTCATACCGTAAACAGAGTTGTCAGTACTCTTGCTGTTGAAGTCGTCAACTTGCCAAGTGAAGTCAGCGTTCACTGTGAGTTCCTTGGTGATGTTAGCCTTCAAGAAAGCATTGATCTTAAACATGTCGGTAACGGTAACCTTGCGAGCTGCTTGCTTTTGCATAGCCACTACGCGGAAGTCTTGACCATCGATTGTGCCACTTGGGATGAAGAATGAACCCCAACGCCAAATGTATTGATACATGTTGTTCCAAGAATCGGCACGGCTGAAGTGACGGCGGCTGTAGTTGATACGAGTACCAGCTGTCAACCAGTCGGTGATGTCGGTTTGCAAGTTAACGGTAGCGTTGTAGCGCTTACGTTGACCTGGGTTAAACTTCATCACGTCTTCCTTGCTGTTGTAACCGAAGCTTGTGAAGAAACGAGTGCGACCACTTGAACCCGACATGGTAACATTGTGGCTCTGTGAAGGAGCTGCGTTGTTGTACCAAATGTCTTGCACATCGAAGTCAGCATAGTAGAAAGGTTGACCGCCAATGAAACGATAGTCACCTACGTTGTTTTCGTCAACGTATGGACGCATTTCACCGTAGCCAATCTTGCCACCGTTTTGTTCTTTCCACTTCTTAGCATAAGGAAGAAGTTGGTCGAAGTACATACCGAACAATTCTACAGAACCTGAACCTTGGCGAGCCTTTGCACGAAGAGCAGCTTCGAGTTGTGAAGGCACGTCGGGGAAGTCGGGGAGATAAGTTGACTTATCCCATGCAAAGTTTGCGGTGTAGTTTACAGATACACGGTCGCCCTTCTTTGCTTGCTTGGTGGTGATCAAAATCACACCGAAAGCAGCACGAGAACCGTAGATTGAAGAAGAAGCAGCATCCTTCAAAACAGAGATTGAAGCGATGTCGTTACCGTTAACCATTGAAAGGTTGTCGGTAGGAACACCGTCAACCACGATAAGAGGAGCACCAGTACCATTCAATGAACCGATACCACGAATCTTCATCGTAGCTTCTTCGTCGATGTCACCAGAGGTGGTAAGCACTGTAAGACCAGGAACAGCACCTTGCAAAGCCTTGGTTACATCTTGCTCTGGACGAGCAGTAAGAGTTTTGTCGAGGTCTACGTTAGAAACTGCACCGGTGAGGTTCACTTTCTTCTGTTGACCATAACCTACAACCACAACTTCATCGAGAAGTGCGTTGTCGGTTGCCAATTTCACTGTCATACCATCGGCAGCCTTCACATTTTGAGTCTTGTAACCGATGTAAGAGATTTGGAGTTTAGCACCTGCACCAGCCTTCAACGAGAATTTACCATTCACGTCGGTAGTGGTACCTCTGGTGGTGCCTACTTCTTGGATACTTGCGCCAATGACGGGTTCCCCCTTTTCATCAACAACAGTACCTTTCACAATCGCTGTTGCGCTTGACGCTGCAACTTGTGGCGCGGGAGCCGCATTCACGATAGTTCCCACCGAACCACATGTCAGAAAGAGTGCTCCTAAAAGAGCAAGCTGTCTTTTCATACGCTTGTAGTTTTTGTTAATGATTTTAGTTTAAAAAATTATTATTAAAATTTGCTTAAATTCTGCTTAGCTCACGTTTGGTTTTCCAATGTAAACACAATTCAGTAAATTAATATACAAAGTTTGTGAAATTTTTTGATTCAACCAAATATTTAGGTAGTTATTTATACTGTTTTTGCGTCATAAAAATTAAGACAAAATGTAATTAGCCTTAATTCCGCAACACTATAGTTTAACATTATTTATAAGTGCCTGAGCAA
>JAUNNJ010000066.1 GCA_030531495.1 Bacteroidales bacterium | reverse complement strand
TATGCACCAAAAAATAGCGGATCGGTAAACACAATGCAAACATAATAACTACAAAGCATCTTCGAATTTCTACGCAACTCCATTTTTTGTAGCCGTAGGCTCTTTTTGTTGCAGAGCACTTTTTGTCACAGCAGTTTCCAGGCGTGTCGGGCTACCCGACATTGTCTGTGGAGAGGCGAATAGAGCTAAAGCTTGCTTTAGGTATAGCTGCCTCTCCGCAGACAATGATGAGCTGAAAGCCATCTGGAAACAGCTGTGTTTTTTGATCTATACTTCCCAGATTCAGTGTTTGTGAGAAATGAAATCAACAGGAGACAACTATCACCACTAAATTTCCACTGAGCCCAATTTCGGCTTTTAGCAAAGCCGATTTCGCAAAAAAAATAAGCAGCACCCTTCGGAAAGGATGCTGCTTTATTTTGTGGCTGTGTTGGTGCTGATTAGCGAACGCGACCTACATAGCTACCATCGCGAGTGTCGATTTCAATCTTTTCACCCACTTCAATGAACAAAGGAACGCGAACTTCAGCGCCTGATTCAACGGTTGCTGGTTTCAAGGTGTTGGTTGCTGTGTCGCCCTTCACACCTGGTTCGGTGTAAGTGATTTCAAGAACAGTCTTGATTGGCATTTCTGCATAGAGAACAGATTCGGTTGATGCATCAGTAACAACTTCAACAACGTCGCCTTCCTTCATGAAAGCAGAACCAGTAACGATTTCCTTGTTGATAGGAATTTGGTCGAAAGTTTCTTGGTTCATAAAGATTGCGTCGGTTCCGTCCATGTAGAGGAATTGATGAGGACGGCGTTCTACACGAACATCTTCCAATTTTTCACCAATGTTGAAACGGCGTTCAATTACACGACCGTCAACAACATTTTTAAGCTTTGTACGCATGAATGTGTTACCCTTGCCTGGCTTTACATGCAAGAATTCAATACAGAAATAAAGCTGGTTGTCTAAACGGATGCAAACACCGTTTTTAATGTCTTGAGCGTTAATCATAAATTTTTTTGTCTATTATTTTGTTTAGAAATTGTTGTTCTTTTCTATTTTCACTGCAAAATTACGCTAATTGTGTAAAAAGTGCAAAAAGTTTGCATTAAAAATCACTCACTTATTTGTTTATTTTCAAAAAAGTGACTAATTTTGCAGTCGCAATTTGCTTAAACGCTAATAAAATAAAATTAAATAAAGATGAAAAGAACATTCCAACCATCAAACAGAAAGAAAGCTAACAAGCACGGTTTCCGTCATCGTATGAAAACTGCTGATGGCCGCAAGGTCCTCGCACGTCGTCGTGCTAAAGGTCGTTACAGCCTCACTGTTAGCGACAGCGTTTACAAGTAATTAATTCTGTAACCGCTCAGGCAACGTATAGCCGTTATCCCTAGTGGGACGACGGCATTTGTTGTATATTGGCAATAGGTGAAAACTTTAAAAACAATGAAAAATGGACTATATTTGAGTATAGCCCATTTTTTTTTGTCGGTATGATTTTCTTTTAGTCAATGAGTCTACAGGTCAACGAGTCAACAAGTCAACAAGTTTTTTGGGGGGATTCTGTCGAAATATGGAGGGGTGGTTGTTTGCTCCATGTGGAGTTATTCGTCGTCGTAGTCGAATCCGTAATCTTTGCCGGTGAGTAGGGTCATGTATTCTTTGTAGGTGATATATTTTCCGCCCATTGATTTGAGGTGAGGCGTTTCTAATTGGCAGTCGATTAATGCCACGCCTTCGGCTTCCATTTTACGTGCCAGAAAAATCAAAGCCAGCTTTGAGGCATTGGGCACGAGCGAGAACATGCTCTCGCCACAAAATATATTTCCTACTCGCTCTCCGTATAGGCCACCTACAAGCTGGTCGCCGTCCCACACTTCCACACTGTGCGACACGCCTTCGTTGTGCAGGCGGGTGTAGGCTTCTATCATGTCTTCGCCCAGCCAAGCTCCCATATCTTTGTCGCGTTGCGCCACGGTGGAGCACCCACGTATCACGCCATCGAAATCTTTATCCCAAGTAACGCGGTATTGCTGCTTGTTCATCAGCGTGCGCATTGAGTGCGATATGTGAATTTCATTGGGGAGGATGACAAAGCGTTTCAGCGGGCAATACCACATGATAAGTTCGTTGCCATCGAATGGATACCACGGGAAAATGCCATTCATATAGGCCATGTGAAGGCGCTCCGAACTCAAGTCGCCACCCACAGCAAGCAAGCCGTCGTCTTCGCCAAATATAGGGTCGGGGAACCACAGTTCATCGTCGAGTTGAAAAATCATTGTTGTGTGTTTTTTATATAATGGTCAATTTGTCGTCTTTTAAATCCACGGTCACATTACCGCCTTTCTTCAGTTTTCCGAATAGCAATTCTTTCATCAACATCGTCTTTAATTGCTGCTGAATCACACGGTCCATCTCGCGTGCACCGTATTCTTTGGAGAATCCATTCACAAGCAAATGGTCGTGAGCCTTTGCGGTGAGCGTGATGCTGACCGATTTGGCTGCCAGTTTGCTGTCGAGCTCTCGCAGTTTTTTGCCGAGAATGAGGTCGGCCATCTTCTTGTCCATGTCGTTGAACACCACGATTTCGCTCAGGCGGTTGATAAACTCAGGCTTGAAGGTCTTCTTCACTTGCTTGAGCATTGCTCCACCAGCCGTAGCGGTAGAGGCGAAACCGAGACTTGCCTGTGCTGCATACTGTGCACCGGCATTGCTGGTCATGATGAGAATCACATTTTTGAAATGTGCTTTACGACCCTTGTTGTCGGTCAGCACACCATAGTCCATCGCTTGAAGCAGGATGTCAAAAATATCGCTGTGGGCTTTCTCTATTTCGTCGAGAAGGAGCACACAGTCGGGACTTTTGCGCACAGCATCGGTGAGCAGACCACCGTCGTCGTAACCCACATATCCAGCAGGGGCGCCAATCAGCTTTGCTACTGTGTGTTTCTCTACATATTCGCTCATGTCGAAGCGCACGAGTTTCACGCCGAGTTCCCGTGCCAATGTTTTTGCAACCTCTGTTTTACCCACGCCTGTAGGGCCAACAAAGAGTAAACTTGCCAATGGCTTGTTTTCGTCGGTAAGACCCGCTTTTGAGAGTTGTACGGCTTCAACCACAGTCTGAACGGCGCGGTCTTGGCCGTAAATCACACCTTTGAGTCGGCCTTCAAGGTTTGCAAGATTTTTGTTGTCGTTTTGCTTGATGGCAAGAGCGTCGATTTTTGAAATCTTTGCCAAAACATCTGCCACCTGCTTTTTGGTAATCTTTTTTCTCTTTTTGTTTTCGAGCTCGGCCTGGGCTCCTGCCTCATCGATAAGGTCGAGCGCCTTGTCGGGCAAGAAACGGTCGGTGATAAACTTGGCGCTTGCAGTCACTGCATATTCAAGAGCTGCATCGTCGTATTTCACTTGGTGGTATTTTTCATACACACCCTTCAATTCCTTGAGAATGTGGATTGTTTCCTCAATGCTTGGCTCCTCCACGTCGATAGTTTGGAAACGTCGAATCATGCCTTTGCTTCGTGTGAGTTGCTTGTTGTATTCCTCGTAGGTTGTCGCGCCAATAATTCTCACTGTACCCCCATCGAGATGAGGCTTCAGCAAATTTGAAACATCGTTGCCGCCTTCAGCACCTTGCCCAGCACCCACTATATTGTGGATTTCGTCGATGTAGAGGATGGCGCGCTCTTCTTGAGTCACGCCGTCGATAATCAATTTCAGGCGTTGTTCCATATCGCCACGGAATCGGCTTCCGGCGAGCAGGGTGCCCATGTCGAGTTGATATATTCGGCAACCTTGAAGGCGTTCAGGCACATTACCTTCTTCTATTCGTCGTGCCACACCATATACAAGTGCAGTTTTTCCCACACCTGGTTCGCCAAGATGCAGTGGATTGTTTTTGTCTTTTCTGCAAAGCACCTGTATGGTACGGTCGAGTTCATATTCTCTACCGATGAGCGGATTTGTTTCAGAGAGGTGGTCGTTGATGCAAGTTACGTATTTCTTCCACTTGTTGGTCTGGCCAGACTGTTCCTCTGGCATTGCGTCGTTGAAAGGCTGTTCTTCTTGGGGATGGTCGTAGTTGCTGACATTGTTATCGTCGTCAACGCCAAAATCACCCTCAAAGAAAGCCATGGCTGTTTCGAAAACGATTTTTCCGTCGTCCACATTTGTGTGCTTGCGAAGGAAGTATGCAGCCCACGAATCTTTTTGATTGAGCAAAGCTTGAATCATCATAGTGGCCGACACATGTTTGCGTTCAGCCATTTGTGCCAACATCACAGCTTCACCCATCAGGTGTTGCAGTTGATAGGAAGGAGAGCAGATTTCGTCGAAATTTTTAGGGTCGCCTTCAAATTCCACACCAGTTTCATTTATCTTGTCCTCAAGTTCATCAAGCAAATCGTTGATATCGAGTGCTTCATTGCACATCCATAGTGCATCTTGAAATTGAGGTAATTGAAGCAATCCGTACAATATGTGTTCTGGCGTGATGAATTCATGATGATGTGCAAATGCGTAGTTGCTGCCATAATTCATGGCAAGTTGCATTTCGCGTGCAAAAGAAATTTCCTTTTCCATTATCTTTCTGTGTGTTTTATTTTGCTGGTTCTATTGTGATATTGAGTGGGTATCCGGCCTTGCGAGCGAGCTGTGATGCCTTGATTTGTAGTGTGTTGGCCATGTCGAAGCTGTAAGTGCCCACGATAGCGTTACCTTTCTTATGCACTTGAAGCATCAGCGTATTGGCTTCAATTTCCGATTTGTGAAAAACGGTAGTGAGAATCATCACCACGAATTCCATGGTGGTGATATCGTCGTTATGCAATACCACATGATACATTTTAGGCTCGTCGAGTTCAATTCTTGTGATTTCTTTCAGAGCCGAACCACCTTTTGTTTTAGTTTTTGGCATAGATATTATAGTGTTGTTGTTAGATTTTGACAAATCTTAGTTTTCTGTGTACCATTTGAAGAGCGCTTTCACGCCATCTTCAATTTCCATTTTATGGGTCCAACCGAGGCTGTGCAATTTTTCCACATCGCACAACTTGCGAGGTGTGCCGTCGGGTTTAGTGGCATCGAAAGCGATAGTGCCAGTGAATCCAACAGCTTTCGCAACGAGTTCGGCAAGTTGCTTAATGGTCACTTCTTTGCCTGTGCCCACATTGATGTGACAGTTGCGAATTTCGCCCAATGAAGGGATTGCACCACCACGACCTTCGCTGCTGTTGCGGTCCACCTTTCCATCGGCTGTGCCACCAAAGTGTACTGATGAATACTTGTCAATGCCAATAATGTCGCTGAAATCAACATTCAAGAGCACATGCACGCTTGCATCGGCCATGTCTTCACTCCAGAGAAATTCGCGTAGAGGAGTGCCTGTGCCCCAAAGATTCACCTTGTTGTTCTCAATACCGTATCGATTCAGCACTTCAAGAATTGCTTCTTCTGAAGCCTTGCCATCGACGCCATTCACTGGACGTTTGTCCATATCGGCACGGATGGCATCCCAGTTGTTTTCGCCAATCATGCGAGCGAGATACACTTTGCGCATCATCGCAGGCATCACATGGCTATTTTCGAGGTGGAAATTATCGTTAGGACCATAGAGATTGGTAGGCATCACGGCAATATAGTTGGTGCCATATTGAAGATTGTAGCTTTCGCACATCTTCAAGCCCGAAATTTTTGCCAAAGCATATTCTTCGTTAGTGTATTCCAATGGTGATGTGAGCAAAGCGTCTTCCTTGATGGGTTGTGGTGCATTCTTTGGGTAGATGCAGGTTGAACCCAGGAAGAGCAGCTTTTTCACGCCGTGAGCATAACTTTCGCTAATCACATTGCACTGCATCATCATGTTTTGCATGATGAAGTCGGCACGGTAAAGCGAGTTGGCCATAATGCCACCAACATAGGCAGCAGCGAGCACTACGGCATCGGGGCGTTCTTCATCAAAGAATTTTCTTACTGCCAGTTGGTCGGTCAGGTCGAGTTCGGCATGAGTGCGTCCCACCAAGTTGTGATAACCTCTTTGCTCGAGATTCTTCCAAATGGCAGAGCCTACCAGGCCACGATGTCCTGCCACAAAAATTTTAGCGGATTTGTTAATCATTTTACGATGCCTTTTTCGAGATATTCTGCAAGGTTAACACGGATTTCGTCGCCGGCTTTTTCAATTGCCACTTTTGCCACGTCGTGGTCAACCATGATTTTCACGAGTTGCTCGAATGATGTGCGTTGTGGATCCCATCCGAGTTCTTTCTTTGCCTTGGTTGGGTCGCCCCAAAGATTCACTACATCGGTTGGACGGTAGAAGTCGGGACTAACTTCCACGAGCACCTTTCCTGTAGCCTTGTCGATACCTTTTTCGTCGGCACCTTCACCTTGCCATTCGAGCTCAATGCCCACATGGTGGAACGCCAATGTGCAGAATTCGCGCACACTGTGTTGTACACCCGTCGCAATGACGAAGTCTTCAGGTGTTTCGTGTTGCAGGATGAGCCACATACATTCCACATAGTCGCGTGCATAACCCCAGTCGCGCAGACTTGAGAGGTTGCCCAAATATAGTTTTTCTTGCTTGCCAGCTTTGATACGGGCAGCTGCAAGTGTGATTTTGCGTGTAACGAATGTTTCGCCACGTCGTTCGCTCTCGTGGTTGAACAGAATGCCAGAGCAGCAGTACATATCGTAGGCTTCGCGATATTCTTTTACAATCCAATAGCCGTAGAGTTTTGCCACAGCGTAAGGACTATAGGGGTGGAATGGCGTGTTCTCGTTTTGAGGCACTTCTTCCACTTTGCCATAAAGTTCGCTTGTGCTCGCTTGGTAGATGCGGCATTCTTTGGTAAGTCCGCATTGGCGAACTGCTTCCAAAACACGAAGCACGCCAGTTGCATCCACGTCGGCAGTGAATTCTGGAGAATCGAAACTTACTTGCACATGGCTTTGAGCAGCAAGATTGTATATTTCGGTTGGTCGTACTTGGCCAATCACCTTGATGAGGCTCATAGAGTCGCTCATATCAGCATAGTGAAGGTGGAAATGAGGTTTTCCTTCAAGATGAGCAATGCGTTCGCGGAAATCTACCGATGAACGACGGATAGTGCCGTGTACATCATAACCTTTTTCAAGCAAAAATTCAGCCAAGAATGACCCATCTTGGCCCGTAACACCCGTGATAAGGGCAACTTTACGATTGTTTTCGTTCATATATTGTGTTGTATTATATTCCTTTAACCTACAAAGATACCAAATAATCTTTATCTTGGCAAATTGATATCACTTCCAAGGCTGGCCTAAGAAGAGAAGCGCTGTTACTTTGCTTCTTTTCAAGCAGTAAATCACGAGTAATGTGATAGCGATTACGCAGAATGCAACAACCATCGACAAGGCTGCCAATGGCACTGTGGCCATACCCATTTCCTTCAATGGCTCCTGGAGCATGGTAAGCGGGAACAGGAAGAAATAGTGGAGCAAATAAATGCCAAGACTTTCGTGTCCGAGGAAGTTGAAATATTTGGCAATGGCAGAAGGTTGGTGGCCTTCGGTGCGGTATTCCTTGTTCGACCATGGCTCAATCATGGCAATAGCCACCATGATAAGCGCAAAGTGCATCAGAGGGGTAGTGGCAAAGCCAATCTTTCCCCATAGGCTTTCCATATCCGCGCCCCAGATGTCCCAGGGATAGGCGATGGAGTAGAATGTGAGTGCAAACACTACCATGGCCACTGTCAATGCCCATTGGTTGTGTACAAGTTGTTGGAATCCCTCTTTCAGTCGATGTGCCATCACACCCATCATAAACACAGGGAAGAAGGATGCCAGCAGTCCGAATCCTGCATAGTCGACATTCGCCTCTTCATCTGCGAATGTGAGCGAAAGGCCGATGAGCGCGCCATACACCACAAGCAAAACCAGAATTTGCACGAATGTATGCTTCACTCGTTGCAGAATGGCGCTAATTGGAATGTAGAGCAAGCAGAGCTCAAACAGGCAGAGCGTAAACCAATAGCCATCTTTCCAGTAGGCACGGTATAGGTCCGGCAGATTGTCGCTTAATGGCGACTCGAGATGGCTATGAGGAAAATACCATACCCATAGCGGTGTGATGACTAAAAACGGAATGATGAGTTGGACGAATCGCTTCTTCAAGCCGGGTGTGAGAAAATGCTTCTCTTCGTTGGCTTTATAGGTGAGGTAGCCACTGATGAAGAAGAACACAGGCATGTGCACTTGTCCAATAAACTTAAAAAGGAATGCGGCATCAAGTCCACGCACGCACATGGTGAGTGCATGACCCATCACTACCAAGAAAATGGCAATGCCCTTCAGTAAATCGAAATATTCAATTCTTTGGTGAAGAAGGTTTCCGTTTTTGCTCATAGTTTTGATTCAGTAATGATTGTTTTTATAGCACAAATTTACACAAAAAAAAGCGATTTTCAGTGCTCCTCCTAAAGTTTTGGGGGAATTGTTGTAAATTTGTGGGAAAATGTGAATTATGGCTAAGGAAATTAAGAAATGGACAACTTTGGAGTCGCGATACATCATTCAGCGACCATGGCTCACTGCACGTGTCGACAAGGTGCAATTGCCCGATGGACGAATCAATCCGGAGCACTATGTGCTTGAATATCCGAAGTGGGTGAACATTATTGCCACCACCACCGACGGGCAGATGGTGATGATTCGCCAATACCGTCATGGCTACGATGAGGTGCTGGTGGAATTGTGTGCCGGTGTGGTGGAGGATGGCGAAGCGCCTGTTGAGGCTGCCAAGCGCGAACTCCTTGAAGAAACTGGCTACGCCGGAGGCCAATGGCGTGAGGTGATGACGATAGGGCAGAACCCCAGCATCAGCGACAATGTGACCCATTGCTTCGTGGCTGAAGGAGTGGAAAAAGTTGCCGGTCAGAGCCTTGACGAAAGTGAGGATATTGAGGTGCTGCTGATGTCGAAAGACGAAGTGCTCAATATGCTTATCAACGATGAGCAAAAGCAAGCACTGATGGCAGCTCCACTATGGCGATATTTCTACGAAAATAAGTAAGACGACGGGTCGAAGAATCGGCTCGGCGAGAAAATAAAGCGAGTCAGCTCTGGGTTGTGTCCCATGAGTTGACTCGCTCTGTTTGTGAATGATGATTTTATTTTGCTTCTACTGTGAGTTGAGCACCATCGGAATGGGCTGAAAGCTGTGGCGCGTATTGGCATTGTGCTGTGGCGATGCCTGCGCTGAAGGTGCCTTCTGCGGTGACATATACATCGTAGCTGACGATGTGTGTGCCCTTGTTCAAGCTGGTGAAGAACAGGTTGGTTTGAGCGTCCTTTGTTTCTTGGAAGAAGTAACTTCTGTCCATGTACTTGTACCCAGAAATCTGGTCTTTTGGCTCGAAGCAAGCACCGCGTTGGTCGGTAACGGTCACGAAGTCGAGGTCTTTGTTGTTCTTAATCACTATGCGCACCTGAACCTTGTCGCCCACTTTGAAGTTAAGGTCGGTGGCTGGGATGAGTTTGCCGTCGGCACCGTATACATGATATTCTTTACGGATGCTCATTTCGGTGATGTCCTTTGCCTCAACCGAAGTCATAGGAGCCTTGTATTGGCAATAAACTGCCCCCCATGCTGGGCTTGAGCCTGTGCGGTCGATTCGGAGTGTTGCGCCACTCTTTGCAGGGATGGTCTTGCGACAGTAGCCCACATATTCGTCGATGTGGCTGAATGTCACTTCTTCGCCATCAATGGTGATGCTTGGCTTCGCGCTACGGTCGAGCCATTGGCTGCCAGTGGAGAGGATTGCGTAGATAGCATCGGCTGCAAGACTTGAACTGCCCCAATCGTTAGATTGCTTCATCAGCAGAATCCATTTGCGAATTTGGTCAATTTCTTCTTTCTGTGCACCCACTTCATACATGGCTTCCAGAATGGTGGCTGTTACGGCCACTTTGTCGAAGTAGCGCCATCCCATGTCGAGGTTGTCCCAATACATGCCCAATTCAGGCTTGGTGATGGTGAACTGGCGGAGCGATTCCACGATGCGCTGTGCATCTTTCTTGTAGCCACCGCGGTTGAGCGCCATGGCGTAGTAGGCCTTCTCGCCCATTGGCATTCCCTTCCAGTCTTTTGTCATCGCGGAGAGCGCCTTCTTCATCATCTGGGCATTGGCTTTTGGCATCGTGACATCGGGGAAGAGCGAACGGTTGTAGACGTATGAACTGAAACCGCTATAGTTCTTTTTGTTGATTTTCAGTTGCTTGTTCCATCGGTCGAGCATCATCTTGTCGTAGAATACGAGAGCTTTCTTGGCGATGTCGTTGATTTCTTTGTCGTCCTTCAGATAACCTAAATGCTGCAACTCGCCAATCATCTCAAGCACTGTTTCGGTGGTCCACAAATTGCTTTCGCAACCAGGGTATTCAAACCATGGGAAGCCGCCGTCGCTGTGTTGCAATCGTTTCAAAGCGTCCACAATTTTCTTGTGTTCTGCCGCCATCTTCTTTTCGTCGAAAAGTTCGATGAGTTTCGACATTCTCAGTGACTGGCGGTCGGCCTCGTTGATCCATGGAGAAGCCATCAAGTCGCCAATCTTCAAATCCTGGTTCTTGGCCAGCATCGACACGAGAGTGCTGTCCTGTCCGTCGGTCATCCATTGTTGGATGGCTGGCTTGATAAGTGGATTCGACTTTGCCACACCTTGTGCCAACACCTCTGCAAACAGATTGTGTGCGAGGCTGGTGGCGATGTGGTAGTTTGGATTGTAGATGGTAGGCAATGCAGTTACGCAATACCAAACAGGATTGTCGCAATACTCAAGTGTCACGCGACTTTCCATTGGGAACTGAGGCATGGTCACTTCGAAGTGAGGCACTGCAGCGTCGACGAAGAATGGCGCGGTTTCGATGACAGGAGCAATGTCGGTCAGCACAGGAATCATCACTTGTTCGCCGTCGCCAAACGATTCGTTGGCAGCCTTCACACGGAAGCCTACGAATGGAATGGTGTCGGGCACATTGAAATCGATGCCAATCACCTCGGTGCCCTTTGCAGCAAGTTTGCCACTGAAGTTTTTGGTCTGTATCACCTCTTGGGTGCGAGGGTTGAAGATTTCGATAGTAGAATGATATGTGGCCGCTTCTTCGGTAGCGTTCATCACATTGGCTTTGAGGGTGGCTTTGTCGCCTTGACGAACGAAACGTGGCAGACTCGATTTCACCATAATAGGCTTCTGGGTGAGCACCTCTTTGGTGATGGTGCTGGTGAGCATGTTGCTGGTGTAGCCAATGGCCTGCATTATCCAGGTGGTGTTGAACTCTGGTGCTTCAAATTCCACCACGAGGTTACCACCAGTGTCGGTTGTGAGCATAGGCTTCCAGAGGGCTGTTTTCACATCTGCCTCGCGGAGTTTGATGTCATCGAGTTTCTTTTTCACTTCCTCTTTTGGTGCTTCGGCGCTATTGTCGGCTACCTCAACCTCGTTCAAAACCATGGCTTTTTCTTCCACCATAGCTTTTGGCGCAGCCATCGCTCTCATCACGGGGGCTCCGCCCATCGCGTAGTCCATATTGGCATAGAGCATGTGGCGAGGGAAGATGTCTTGGTCGTAGAAATACAGTTCCGGCAATTCCAGTGTGAAATCTTCTCCTTTCGCCTTGTTTCTGTGGCTGAGGTCGAAATAGGCGAGGTAGCCGTAGCCCAGCGATTGGCCGTAGAGCGAGTAGCGTGTCTTCGACTGATAGCGTGCTGACAGATACCACTTGTTGCTACTGATGCTTTCAAGCGCCTTGTCGTACATTTCCAGCATCATCGCGCCTTGAATTGGACGGCCGTTTTTGTCAACGAATTGCATGGTCCATTTTTCGTGTTCGCCGGGCACGAGCTTGTCGCGGAACGCATTCAGCTTGATGTGCAATTTCTGCTCGTTGATTGACGAGATGAAGAGGTGGGTCACGTTTGTCTTCTTTTCTTTATATACATTGTAGAACTCAATTTCTATGAATTCGTCGGGCGCAGATGGAATCGGGAATGTGAAATCGTGCAAGCCGCTCTTGTAGTGAATCCATCCCTGTTTCACGATGCCGGTGCGGCAAGTTGCCACATAATAGATGTGCGATTCCGGAGCCGAAACGCCGATGGTGGCATGTGCCACGTTTTTGTCGTCGACGCGGTAGGATTCTTTTGGAATCCACAGCGCGCAATCTTTAACGGGGGCGGTGGTGTCGGTGTTGCGGTAGATGACCACCTGTGCTTCCGCTTCGATTTCTGGTTCGTCGGCCACTTGAACCACAATGGTGTATTCGCCTGAGGGCACATCACAGAAGTCGGCTTCCGGGTTGTCGGTCGTAAACGAGCTTGCCTTCACTGCATGGCCCGTTCCGTCTTTCAACGTGTAGGTGCACACGAGGCTCTTGTCGTTGTCGTCTGTGGAGTTGAAAACCACGGGGAGTTTCGCCTTTTTGCTGTTTTCGTGGGTGAAGTTGCTGATTTCGATACTTCTGTTGCGGCCAACCACAAACGAGTGGTAGGCTTCGCGTGTTTCGCCTGCTGCAGTGGTCACCTTCGCATTGACGGTGTAACTGTGCCAGTTCCAAGAATATTTACCCTCGGTGTCGCCAAACAATTCAGCGGGATATTCAATGCTGAAGCGGCCATCGGCATCGGTGGTGACGGTGGTGTCGTTCAGCGTTTTGCCGTTGCGGTCTTGATAGCGCCAATACCAGCTCCATTCTTGCTTTGAGAGCAGGAGGCGCACTTCGGTATTGGCTATTGGCATGCCTGAATATGTGGTGGCTACCCCAGAAATCTTCACGGGCTGTTTGCTTACGAAATTGTGCTTTGCATCGGGGAATTCCACTGCGAAGGTGGGCGTTTTGTATTCGCTCACTTTGATGTAGTTGTAGGCGCTGAAACCTTCGCCATTGCACCTGATGCGCCATTGGCCATTCATGCGGTCGGTAGGAATGTAGAACTGGCCTTCAATGCGGCCATAAGCGTCGGATTGAAGATCGATTTTTTTCAGCACTTTATAGTTGGCATCCGAGAATTCCACACTGATTTTCACGCCCGATGCCACAGTGCGAGAGTCAATACCCGCGCGGTAGAGTACGCCTGCAAACTTGATGGTTTCGCCTGGGCGGTAGATACCGAGGTCGGTGTAAAGATTCATGTAGTTGTTTACGTGGTCGTTGCCGAATCGTGTTTGACGAACAGATAACTCCGGCCCAAATGTATCGGTGCCTTTGGTCAAATTCACTTTTACGCTATTAAATTCAGTTGGGAGTTTGAAAGAGCCATCGGCCAGTGTGGTGCCATTGATGCCGTCTCCTTTCACACTCACACCACTGATTGGTGCACCGCTTGTGCGGTCCACTGCCACGATTTTTGTGTCGGCATTTTCACTTTCCATCACAAATGAAGTGATGTCGTATATGGTCAGAATGTCTTCGGTTTCGGCTCCCGACACGATGGTGCGGCTGCCATTGTTGTATTCCGACGTCAATATATACTTTCCGTGAGGGAGTGGCTGAAGTTTCAGTTCTTTATACTCTTTGAAAAAGAACGGGATTGCTTTGTCGATGTGCAGGTCGTGGGTGGCTACAAGTTTGCACTTCTCGGTGTCGATTCTGTCTTTTTTTTCTTTTTTGAGTGTGTTCAGATAGCTTTCTTCCACCTTGTAAACTTTGATTTTCAAATCGTTCACATTGTTCACATTGTAATTTACCTTGATGGAATCGCGGGAATTGTGCGAATACATGTAACTTACCGACACTTCCTTTTTCTCGATGTCGCACACCTTGGTGCTGATGTCGTAGCAATACAAGCCCTTAGGGTGTCGGTTCAGGTAGTCCTGGAATGCCTTATAGCTGTTGGCATCGTTGCTGAGTCGTGTCAGCAGCATGCCCGAATGCTCGTTGTCGCAATATTTCTCGTAGAGCTGGAGCTTTTCCTTGCTGTCGAGCGAGTTCACTTTGGCATAGAGATATGCAGGAATATTGCCCGATTGGAGCAGATATTCCGTTTGTTTCTCTATTTCTGTGCCAGTGGTAGAGAGTTCTTCTTTCTCTCTCAACAGAAAATCGTAGAGTGTGGGGCAGTAGAGCGCACCCAAATCATTGAAAGTGATGATGTCGCTGTAGTTGGTGATGGGGCATTTGCGCAGTGCATCCTTGTCGGCCACTGCATCGCTAATGAGTTCTGCAATTTTAACCTTGAAGTCGTCGCGTCCCCATTCCGAGATGTCGGCAGGGCGAGGGCCTTCGGCGATGTCGCGGAAAGGAGCCTCGTGGAGGAGAGGCTCAAACATTTTTGCCTCAAGGCAAAGCAGGAGCGCCTTGAAGTCGGGGCGTTGTTCTTTCTTGAGCACCGATTCAATCTTGTTGATTACGGCGGGGAAATTCTCGGCAGAAATACTACATTCCGCAATGCCGTAGCGCACGAGAGCGTCGATCATCTGTTGCCCATTGTTAGCTTTCAGTGCCGCGGACAAATCGGATGTTGCTTTCGCTGATACATCTTTGGGGAAATCAAAATCAGGTTTCTCCACATTGTGTTTTGCAAATAGATTTAATGGTAAAAATGCCATAAAAAATATGATAAATAAACTGGATAAATGAAATCGTTTCATAAGGCAATATTTTGATTTTAATTCCTCTCAGGCGAGGACAGATTTATACAGATGTTACTAAAAATGCAAATTTAATGATAACTTTCTAAAAATCAAACTTTGCGCATGCAAAAAACTTGCTCAGTAATCAAATAGATGGGGAGGAATCACAAAAACCACGATAAACCCCTCGCGTAGGGTGGGTGCAGAAGCACCTGGCGGTATGAGCGCATGATTTTCCTTGTGAGCAAGCTCCCAGTAAAATCGCGCACTCATCCCACCACCTTCCTTTCGGAAGGCCAACACCCTCCGCAAGGCGATAAACAAGATATAAACAATTCAATACACAATGTTGTAGTTATTATGTTTGCATTGTGTTTACCGATCCGCTATTTTTTGGTGCATAA
>JAUNNJ010000004.1 GCA_030531495.1 Bacteroidales bacterium | reverse complement strand
AAAGACTACAATAGAATAATCAAAAGACTACAATAGAATAAATCGGGTGCCGCAGTTGCCGCACCCGATTCTTTTTTGTTTTTTTGGTTTTGCTATTTCAGATTGAGGCCGATTAATTCCTCAAGACCTACAAACGAATAACCTTTTTTTTGAAGCGAAGTAATCATTTTGTCGAGCCACAAATAAAACTTGTCGGTGCGAGCCGGGTCAGTACCCAGATGAATCATCAGGAAATGTCCATTTAAGGTGTGCTGCTTTTCCCATTTCACCATATTGTCGTAGAGCCACTTACTTGAACGATACTTTTCAGCTTCAAGCGGCATGCCCGGCCAGGTGTAATCGTCGTTTGAGCCAGTGCCAGGTGTGAAATTGACAATCTGTAACCCCAATTCATGTGCCCATGACGAAATAGTGGAATTGTAATATTCGTAAGGCGGTATGAAATATGGAGCGGATTCTTTTGTGATTCCATACTTTGCCATCACTTCGTAACATTTAAGCATATCGGCAGTGAACTCCTCCTTGGTTACCAACAAAGAATCGCGGTTTTCCCAAGGCGCATAAAGCAAATGTCCATAGCTATGACTCCCGACGTAATGTCCGTCGGCCTGAATTCGCTTCACAACATCTGAAAATGATTCAAAGAAATTACCTGTAAAGAAAAACGCACCTTTCACATTTCGCTTTTTCAAAGTTGAAATGATATGATTCGCACCATCAGTTTTGTCGTGTGAGGTGAAAACCAAACAGATTTTCTTTTGTGCAGGATCGGCCTGCTTGATTCCTCCTTGGTCGTAAATATTCTTATCGACCATGGGAGCCTCAGCCTGTGCCCTACCTTCCTTCTGATAAAACGATAGCGGGAAAGTGAGAGATGCAGTTCCATCCATAGTTGGCTCATTGGTGGAATAGTCGTGAGTGTTGTCGTGATACACCACATCGCCAGGCTGGAACTGTAAATAGGCATTAGCTGTAACGTGAGGCATATCATCGGTGATGTTGACACCTTTCAGACTATTGAAGATAGAACTGTAGACAGGGCCATCAATCAAACCGCCTACAGGGTGGCCGAGATTCTGGAAAACCCAATTGCTATGCGTGGCATGAGGATAAGTGCCCCCTTTCGGCAATTCCACAATCATACTCGTTCCCCACGGATTGCACCCAAAAAGCCAGTCGCGAAGGGCACCCTCCATTTCCTCAAAAGAGTCGTCGCCAGATAGTGTGCGATAAAGGATACACTGGGTGAGCATGGCGGTAGTAAGATTATTGGAGCACCAAATACCTGGAATTCCCCACAAAAACGGATGTGACTGCCCTCGCTCATAAGTGCGAGCAATTCCAGCACGCATATTGCGCAAAAATTCAGCCTTCAAGCGAGCATCGGTGGTAGTGGCCGCTATCTGGTAATGGCCCATATTCATAAATGGATACCACTGATAATGACGTGCACTGTCGGCACCCATCCAGGGTGTGACAGGCTCACGGCGACCATACTCAACAGCCTTTGTAAGATAATCGCTATTGCCCGTCATACGGAAAAGTTCAACCGAGCCCAATTCCATATCATCGACCCAGTTGTCCTCTTCATATATATAAGGAGAAACCACGGACACAGTTTGAGTGTTGCCCGGCTTATCGATACCGACTTGAAGTGCATCGGCGGCTTTAGATGAAATTTTCTGAGAAAATTGAGGATAAAACGGTTTCAGCACCTCTGCCCCTAAAGCGAAATCGCTTGCAAACTTGCCAGCCGTACTCGCTGCACCCATGGTGGCATTCATATATTTGCCACGCTGCTGTGGCTTACCGTTAACGAAATAAACAGGACGGCCATTGTTATGTCCACGACCATAATCAGCAGAATCGGTCTGTGGCAATTTCTGCCCGATATGGTCGCGGTCGTCGGCAATCTGATTGTAGAGTTCGCCTTTCTCGGGATTCATCCTATCCAACCAATCCAATCCCCAGTAAATTTCATCAATGATATCGGGGATACCGTTGGCACCAGGCAATCCATTTGCCTGATAATAATCAGTGAACACTTCGGGATTGTGCTTATAGGCGAACAGCATTTGATAAATGGCATTGGCAGATGTGGAAGTATACTGCAGCAGGTCGGCAGCATCATGCCATCCGCCTCGCACATCAATGTGCTGGCCTTCTTTGGTGTCGTGATAGCGGATAAATGCATCTTTCTGATGACAACTATCTGCGATAAACGGATTGAAACCACAACGTTGCTGACGCATGTAATTAAGTACAAAGTCGGCAGTGCCATCAAACACGTGGCCATTGATAGGAAAGTTTGGCGACTCGCAAGCATTCACTTTCAGGCGATATGTGCCTTGCTTCGTGAAATCGCTGAAATTCAAACGGTAGGTGGATTTCATGCCACCAAGTGGCCCCATCGGCTTCACTGAATTTGAAGTATAGACAACTTTGCCCGTGAACACATCAATCAACTGAAAAGATGTAATCGCCACTGATTCTTCGCTCATGAAAACAGCGACTTTTGAAGTTTTGGGCAAATAGCCCAACTGGTTGATTCTAATCCAGGAACCAGCCAACAAGGAAAGAGCAACTGAGATAAATGCGATAAAAGTAAGAAATCGTTTCATTATTCATCGTAGTTTTTAGTGATTGCTTCCCAACAAGCCTTAGCCAACGTCATATCGGCATCGTCTTCAGAATTCTCCCAATAGAGCAAACCGCCAAAACCCAGACTGTGAATCCATTCGCCTTTCACAGCGATGCTCCGTGGATTGTCGTATGAGCCATAGAACTGTCCCTTATAATTGGCGTAAGGAGTACGTGCTTCTTCATCCCACAAATCGAATTCGAAATTAGGATTTGACTTTAATTTCACGATTTGCTTATAATCGACAACTGTGGTGATGCCATCGAAGCTATGACGCAAATAGAAAGGAATGCCCAAAAGCATTTTTTCGAACGGCACTCCCAACTTGGCGTAGGTGCGAATGGCCGACATACAGTCGTAGTAGGACTTTGAAGATATAATTGCCGACTGGAAACCAGGGGCAGAATCCATGTCATAAGTCATGATATTCACATAATTCACATATGGGAGAACTGCTTGAATATCAATATATTTTTTCCCGTTATCAGTGTTCTGCATATCCATCACATAACCAGCAAAGCTGAGAATATAGTCGGGGCCAAGGGTTTCCCTCAACTGCTTCATCAGAAGCGTATAATTTTTTGTATCAACAGCAGGATTTGATGCATGGCCACTCCACGACAATCCTGGGAACTCCCAATCGATGTCGATGCCATCAAGATTCCATTTCTTGCAGAAAGCCAAACAATCGGCAGCAAACTGCTTCCGCATCTCGGGCGAAGCCGCCATTTTCGAGAAGCCACCGCCTTGACGATTATCACTGTTGCTCACGGTGTGGGTGAATGACAGACAGATTTTCAAATCGGGATTTTTCTGCTTCAACGCCATCACCTCGCGAAAACGCGACTCATTGCCTTGCAATTTGAAGGTTTGATATACACCATCCACCACATACAATTCTGCAAAAGCATAATTGATGTGAGTCACCATATTGGGATCGGGCAACATATTTCCATAATACGTGCAATACGCCAAGCAAATCTTTTTGTTATCATTGGCGGCATACGCTTTGAAAGAACCCAATATTGAAAACAGAAGAAAGATAATCGAGAATAGGTATTTCATAAACAAATGAGTTAGTATAGTTAATTAGTAATCATCGCTAAAGGCAAAGTTACGGAATTATTCCATACGGGAGATGATATTTGTGATTTTTTTTCTTCACTCAAGAGTAAGCTCGCGCTGTGCAATGGTGAATACATAGGTGCCAAAGTCAGTGGTTTTTATTGACACGTCCTGCAAATCGGCGCGCGACAAAAGCTTTGGAAGGTTTTCCGTTAGCCCTTCACCGGTTAGCTTCAACAAAGCTTCCTTTACCGTCCAAAGGCGGGTAAACTCCACACCAGGATGCTCTGCCCCGCGAATTTCAGCCACCTCTTCGCCATTAAAGCAATGAAGCATCACATCCTCATCAAGTTGAGAGTCTTCTATCACAGCCTCAACATCGCATCCTATAGGAGCATCGGAAATGACAACAGCCACAGCGCGCGGGCAATGACTGATATTGAAATGCACATCAGGAAATCCCATAAGCGAAGGCTTGCCATTCTTACCATACTCGAACTGAGGCATCTCTGTGATGCCAAATTCATCTCGAAGACCTTGACAAAGGATTTGATAGGCACGTGCACAGAGCCACTGGTCGGAGGAGAAACGGAATGCTTCAGCTTTCTCACGCCTCCACTGTGGCAATGCAAGAATCATTTCTGACGAAACTCGCTCTGGGATTTTGTCATCAATTAAAATTCGTAACATTATGGTAGATTGAGGTGTTCAACTTTACAAAGATAGTGGTTTTTTTGAAAAATAATTTGGCGGAAGTCAATAAAATTTCTATTTTTGTATGATAATAAAAACATTAAAATTATGGAATTCAAATTTGTAGAAAAAGAAAACGAACTTGAGATTACGCTTGCAGGACGCCTTGACACCATGTCGTCGGAAGACATTAATGCGAAAGTGACTGAAATGGCCAGCAAAATGGCCGGCAAAATGGTCACTGTTGACTGCTCCGATTTGGAATATATCAGTTCATCAGGTATTCGTTTGTTGCTTTACATTCGCAAATCTGCTGCCCCTGGCCAAACTACGTTAAAAGGCGTAAGACCTGAAATTATGCAGATTCTCAAAGTCACTAAACTCGACTCAATGTTTACTATTGCATAAGCGGTGTAAAAGAAAACTGACCTTATAACACAGAACTCACAATTTATCAAAAGCTAAAGCAAAAATTTAGTTTTTACCTTAATTATTTTCGCTTATGAAAGACGAATCTTTCCATAAGTTGACCTCTGAAATGACATTATGGGTGTGTGCCGTGGTACTGTTCACATTCGTAATTGGGCTGTGCGCTACCTACGTGGCAGAATTGCGCGAAGAAACACAAAACGCTCGCGAAGACATGGTAGCCGACATGAAAATTTCCGCACGTTCGATAGAGAATTACATGATTGGTATAGAGAACACCGCGAAAACAGCTACCCTATTAGCCCAAAAAGACGTCAAGGACGAGAAGACGCATGTGGAATTTGAGGAAAAGATTAACAGCAAACTCACATTCTACGGCTGTCGGATTGAAATTTTTTCAAAAAAAGATAAAGTTGAACCTAAAGAGGCTTGGGATTACAGTTTCACAAAAGGAGAACGACACTGGACATCACTTTACGATTCCAAAAATAATAAGAAAGAGGTGGCTTGCTACAGTTTACCTATATACAATAACAAGCAAGAGAAAACTTCAATTTTAGCATTATTTATATCCTCGGAGGTGCTCGACAGTATCATCATTGCACAGAAGCCCGATTTAGGTTACGACATTTCGGTGAAGACCGCGCAAGGGCAATACCTTGTGCTACCTGGTGCAAACATTCCAAAAGGCGATAATGCATTGGTGGAAAACACCACCATAAGCAACGGGTGGAAAATCACCTACACCTATCCGAAACATCAAGTGACAGTTCTGATTATCCGCCGATTGGCCTACTCACTGGTGTGGATGTTTGTAGTGCTTATCGTAATTTCACTGACCATCGTCATCACTATTCATCAAATAGGCAAGCCATATATCATAGAACAAACAGAAGAATCGAAAGCAAGAGCTGCGATTGAAAAAGAGTTGTCGATTGCCGCAAACATTCAGAAAAGCATCTTACAACCTTTTAGTGAAGAATTAGAGACTGAAGGGTGCAAAATCTATGCAATGTCGAAATCTGCTCGATTTGTTGGTGGCGACCTTTACGATTTCTATGTTCACAATGGCAAACTGCAGTTCTGCATAGGCGATGTGTCGGGAAAAGGCACTATGGCTTCGCTGATTATGCTTTCCGTAATCAACCTCTTCCGCCACAAAGCACACAACACCGACAACCCATCAGAAATCGCAAGCGATATCAACTATACCCTTTCACTAAGAAACGAAAACTGCATTTTCACCACAATGTTTGTGGGCATCTACAATCCTGAAACGCGATTGGTGACCTATTGTTGTGCAGGTCATAATCCACCAATAATTGTGAAAGAAAGTGGAGAAACAGAATATATGTCGATGGAAGGATGTATTCCTCTCGGCATCACTTCTGATACAGAATTCACAAACGAAACCGTGTCACTTTCTCCTGGCGACATGATGATGCTATACACCGATGGCATTACAGAAGCCACCAACAAAGAAGAAGAATTATATAATGATAATAGAACCCTCGACTTTGCTAAAGAGCATAACACAATGAACCCGAAAGAATTTACCGACTCATTGATTAGCGATGTTGCCAAATTCGTAGACGGTGCAGAGCAAAGCGACGATATAACTATAATGTGTATTAAAACAGAAAAGAAATATGATTAGTCAATTAACACAACCTCAACTGGGAATCTATCTTGCCTCATTGAACCAAACAGAGCAAGAGAACTACAACATTGCCCAATACTATCATTTGCCGGAAGGAACCGACTTAGAGCTATTGGCAAAGGCTATTGAACGCTTTGTTGAACTCCACCCCTATATAAAAGGAAGAATTGTTATTGATGACGAGGGCAACGTGTGTATGGAAAGCCATGACGACGAGCAATTCACCTGCCCAATCATAGCTATCGACGATTTCGATGCAATCAAGGACACTTTAAATATAACTTACCCGCTACTCGGAAATAGACTGTTTGAAATTGCCATTTACCGCGACAAGAATGGACGTGGCACTGTTTACTCGCAATTTTCCCATGCGATTTCAGATGGCGCCAGTGTTAAAATTTTCACTTCGGAAGTGAGCGCTATCTACAACGGTACCGCCGAGAATTTAACTGCAGAAAATTACACTGGTCACGACATTTCCAACGATGAACAAGCATTGCGCAAAAGCGACATCGCAAAGCAAGCAAAAGAATGGTTTTTGAAAGAATATGGCGATGTGCAGTCGGTTCCACTTCCTGAAGGCGACCGAAGCGGAGAAGTGAAATTTGTAAAAGAAAAATTTCCTATAACAATCAACGCTAAAGAGTTGAAAATCGCAGTCAAGCGTAATAAGGTGGGGCGAGCCTCATTTTTCAACGCTGCATTCGCTTATCTTCTGTCATGCTACACCAACGAATCTACCGTTCCTTACAACACAGTATGCTCGGGACGCGAAGACTCGAGAGCCAGTCGTTCGGCCACAATGATGGTACGCACATTGCCCGTGTCGCTTCCATGCCCTCCCAACAGAAGCATTAGCGAACTCTTACAGCATAGCGAACAGCAAACCAAAATATCTCGTGAATACTCCACAGCATATTCATTTGCCGACCTCACACACGACACAGGGTTGGATAACAAAGTGAATTTTGTGTTTCAAGGTTATGTGTACAGCGCATTCTTAAAAATCGGCTCATTCGATACCGAATATTGCGATTTAAGAAAACATGAAATTGGATTTGAGCTCAACTGCGAATTGATGCTCAACCCTGATGGAGAATACGAACTTCAAGTATCGTATGATGCCAACAAATACTCGCATGAATACATCGCACAAATGATGAAGTGCTACGAGAACATCGTCAATAATATGGCATCTGCAGACCCCGAGGCCACCCTTGCCGATGTGAGTTTGCTCAGCGATGAGGAAAAAGTGAAAGTGGTGGCACTTTCCACTGGTGAAACCTTGGAATATGACGCTTCACAAACATTTGTCGACCTGTTTAAACAAAGAGTGGCAGAACAACCAGAGCATATTGCTGTGGCTGACCGCGATGGAGAAGTGACTTATGCCACACTCGACAAGCGAAGCGATATCCTTACCGACACCCTCTTGAAGGATGGTGTTGAACCTGATGAATTTGTAGCATTGATGATGGACCGCTCCATCGAATTCCCACTGTCGGTGCTTGCTATTCATAAAGCGGGTGCAGCCTACACTCCACTTGATGTGGATTATCCTAACGAGCGATTATCGTACATGCTTGAAAACTCCAGCGCTAAGGTGCTCATTACCAAACATGCAGTGTTTGAAGCGAAAATTGCTGAAGGAAACCTTGAAATTGGCAATGTGAAAGTTATCTATATCGACGACATTGACTGGAATCAAAAATGCGATACAATCACTCAAAAAGCAACACCGAAGTCGCTTGCCTATATGATATACACCTCTGGGTCGACAGGCAAGCCAAAAGGAGTGATGCTGCATCAAGCTGGTTTGCTCAACTTCACACATAGCATGGTGAAGATAGAACAACTCACTAATGCCGACCGCACCGCAAGTCATCGCTCATTCTCATTTGATGCGCACATCGGCGACATCTACCCTATCCTCGCTGCCGGTGGCGAATTACATATCATGCCATCTGAAATACGCAAGGATTTGCAAGGGATGGCCGATTTCATTGAAAGCCGAAATATCAACGGAACTGGCGGTACAACTTCACTGATGATGCTACTCATCAACAGTTTCCCTCAACTTCCACTCCGCTTCATCACTGCTGGTGGTGAAAAACTGTCGGGTGTAAGCAGCGACTCTATGAGCATTATCAACCTGTATGGCCCTACTGAATGTACAAACGACTCCACAACCTTCACCATCAAGCCTGGTGAAGTGTACGATAATATTCCTATCGGCCGTCCAATGCCAAATATGCAATGCTTCATCATGTCGGCAAGTGGCCAATTGCTTCCACAAGGTGTGCCTGGCGAACTCGTTATTGCCGGTGTGCAAGTGGGTCGGGGCTACTGGAAATTACCCGAAAAAACCGAAGAGGCATTCGTTGTACGCAATGGCATCAGAATGTATCGCACTGGCGACCTGGCCCGATATAATAAAAGTGGACAGATAGAATACCTCGGTCGCATTGATGGACAAGTGAAACTACGCGGCTACCGCATCGAATTAGGCGAAATCGACGCTGTGTCGGGTGCTTGTGCCGGTGTGCACCAAAGTGCTTCACAAGTGCGCGAAGTGGCAGGTCAGCGTCACCTTGTTCTCTATTACACGAAGGAAGAGGGCGCTTCACTGACCGAGAATCAACTCAAACAACATATAGAAGCATCGAGTCTCGCAGAATATATGCATCCCGAAATATATGTTGAACTCGAGGAGATGCCACTGCTGCCCAATGGAAAAATCAATCGCAAGGCACTACCCACTCCTTCGGAACCAGAAGACGATACTGAAGTGGCAGAAAATATTGAGCTCAACGCACTGGAACTTGAAGTGAAAGATATCATTGCATCGGCTGTTGGAACCGACAAGATTGGACTCACCACTCCGCTCGCAAAAATTGGATTGACCTCGCTTTCAAGCATCAAGCTATCTGTGCTTCTCTACAAACGCTACAATTTACAATTAGATTCAAAATGGCTGGTAGCAGAAGGCTCGCTCCGCACGATAGCCAATGCCATTATCGTGCATCTGCTCAGCACACCAGGACAACAGCAGCAGAAAGTAGAAAAGGAAATTCGCACTTTTGCCCCACTGAGTTTCCCACAGCAAGGTGTATATTTCGATATTCTGAAGAATCCTGAAAATGTGGCCTATAACATTCCAACTTGCATTGAATTAGGCAAATCTGTGAATGCCGAAGCCGTGGCATCGGCCATAGCCACAGTGGTGAAAGCACATCCAATACTATCGTCACACTTCGAAACTCGCGACGGTGAAACCGTACAAGTGCTCCCTGAAGAAGTGGCGCCAGAAGTGGAAGTGCTTGAGATGAACGACTTTAAATTCACTAAATTAAAAGAGCAATTCGTGAAGCCGTTCAATGCCGAAACCGGTCCATTCTACCGTGCAAATGTTGCGACTACTCCATCAGGAACAATCGTGCTCCTTGACTTCCTGCACCTCGTCATGGATGGTGCAAGTCTTGGAATATTCATTCGCCAACTTACAGATGTACTGAATGGCGCAACCATTGAACAAGAGCCATACAACTATATAGAATATGTCTACGACGAACTTGATTCTCGCAAGAGCAAATCATTTGAAGATTCGAAAAACTTCTTCGCACAAAAAATGACAACCGTGGACGGTGCAAGTTGCATTCCAGAAGACATCAAAAGCGGCGAAGATGTGCAAGGCATGCTCAAATTTGCATCTTCACATATTGATATGGAAGCGGTCAACAAGTTTGCCGTTGACCTGGGAGTTACCCCTGCTGCGGTGTTCCTCGCTGCCACTAACTATGCAGTGAGCCGCTACACCAACACACCTGATGTGTGCATCGCCACCATTTCAAACGGTCGTGGCAATGTGAAGGTGAGCGACACAGTTGGTATGTTTGTCAATACAATCGCTCTCACATCGCACATTACCGATGTGAGTGTAGGGGAATTCATTAAAGCAACAGCACAGGAATTCAACGATAGTCTTTCTCACGAAAACTATCCATTTGCTGAACTATCTGCCGCATTCGACCTTCATCCCGATGTGTTCTACCAATACCAGGTGGGCATGAGAAATGTAGTGAAGGTGAATGGAGCTGAAGCCGTTGTAAGTCATTTCGGAAATCCGCAGCCTAAATTCAAAATGATTGTGAGCATTGAAGAAGGTGCCGATGGCGTACGCATAGAAATGCAATACGACGACTCTTGCTACACCCAAGAACTCGCTCAAGGCTTTGCCGATGCTACTGCCACAGTGCTTCGTAATTTCATCAGCAATCCTCAGGCACGACTCAAGAAGGTGTCGATGCTAAGTGACACTCAAAAGGCACTTATCGACACATTCCACGAAACAGCGCGCGAAGATATTCCAATCAAACTTTACCATAAACTGTTTGAAAAGTCGGCAGAAACTCACAACGACAAACTCGCACTCGTGGCTATCGATGGCGAATTCACTTACGATGATTTGAATAAACGGATGAACCGCTTGGCACACGCCCTCATCGAACGCGGTATCAAACGCGGCGACCGCATCGCCATTCTGCTTCCTCGCATATCAAGTTTTATCGTGTCGCAATACGGCATTATGAAGGCAGGTGGCGCATATATTCCTTGCGACCCGAAATATCCAACCGACCGTATTAACCACATATTGGATGATTCTGCAGCCCCATTGATTATTACAACAGCAGATCGTGTCAGCGAATTCCCCGGACGTGCGGTGGATGTGGACGAACTCTTGCAGAACACCAACGAGGAGAATCCTAATGTATATGTTGAGCCCGACGACCTTGCATATCTCATCTACACATCTGGCTCTACAGGTACTCCAAAGGGTGTGCAACTGATGCACAAGGGTGTGTGCAACTATCATTGCAAACACAACCTTATTCAAGGCATTCTCGACAAAGAATGTAACACAGCACTGGCAATCACCACAGTATCGTTTGACATGTCGGTTTGGGAAACAGGTTCACCATTGATGCTCGGCAAAACGCTTGTGTTTGTAGGGGATGACGACTGCAACGACCCTAACGCATTGGCTGCGCTTATCAACAAATATCACATCGACTGTATGACAGCCACCACATCACGCTTCATGCAACTGCTTGAAAGCGATGAATTCCACTACGCTTTCAACAACAATATGCACCTTGCTTACCAAGGTGGCGAAGGTCTGTCGACAGCATTGTTGAAAAAGCTGCAAAGTTTCAAAAACTTGCGTATTGTGAACGGTTATGGTCCTACCGAAACCATTGCCAATAGTCACGCAAGCGAACTTACAGAGGGAGAGATTCCACACATTGGCAAACCCTGCATCAACTACACCAACTTCATCGTTGATGCCGATGGCAATGAACTGCCAGTAGGCGTGATTGGCGAACTTTTGATTGGTGGTGCATCGGTAGCAAAGGGCTACAACAACTTGCCAGAACAAACTGCAGCGCGATTCGTAGACGGCGTTTACCACTCAGGCGACTATGCACGCTGGCTGCCCGACGGCAATGTGATGGTGCTTGGCAGAAAGGACAACCAAGTGAAACTACGTGGCTTGCGCATCGAACTTGGTGAAGTGGAAAGCACAATGGTGAAGGTCGACGGCATTAAGTCGGCCGTGGTGATGATTAAGAAACTCAACGGTAAAGACCACCTTTGCGCTTATTTCACTGCCAATCGTGAAATCAACATCACAGAACTCAAGGCAGAACTTCGCAAAACGCTCACACTCTATATGGTTCCGACAGCCTACTTGCAGGTCGATGAGTTCCCACTCACTCCTAACGGTAAGACCAACGTGAAAGTACTCCCCGACCCTATCATTGCCCAGGCAACCGACTATGTGGAAGCGAGTAACAAGGTGGAAGAAGATTTCTGCCACATTTTCGCGTCTGTTCTGCAACTCGAAAAAGTGGGTGCAACCGATAATTTCTTTGAGCTCGGCGGCACTTCACTTGTAGTTATCAAGGTGGTGATTGAAGCCACTAAATTGGGCTATAAGGTGGCATTCCAAGATGTGTTTGCCAACCCAACGCCTCGCGACCTGGCCATCTTCACAGGTGCCGCTCCTGCTGCGGAAACTAATTCTCAACCTAAAGAGGAGTTCCCTGTAGCATCACTCAATACCTTCACTCCATTGCTTGCACAAAACACTATCGACAATTTCCGTAGTGGCGAGCGAATGGAGATTGGCGATGTACTGCTCACTGGAGCTACTGGTTATCTGGGCATCCACATCCTATATCACCTGCTCACAGAATACGATGTGAAGGTTTATTGCCCAATCCGTGGCAAAGACGGTGTAAAGGCAGAAGAACGCTTGATGGCAATGCTCTATTACTACTTTGAACAGTCATTCGAAGAATTGCTGAACAATCGTTTGATTATCGTTGAAACGAATGTAATGGACATCAATTCTCTGATGAAGTTGGAATATCGCAATCTCACAGTCATCAACTGTCTTGCAAATGTGAAACACTTCTCCACAGGCAACGATATTGAAGAAGTGAATGTGAATTCTGTTCGCAACCTCATTCAATGGTGTGTGGAAAGCGATTCAAGATTAGTTCACGTGTCGACTATCAGTGTGGCTGGTCATAAGATCAATGGCATTCCAGCAGGTGATGTCAAACTGTCTGAACAACAGCTCGACTTCGGTCAAGTGCTCGACAACCAATATGCCCACTCTAAATATGTGGCAGAGCAAATCATTCTGGAAGCAATAGAACACCACGGCTTATCGGCAAAAATCATGCGTGTGGGTAACCTTTCGGCACGCAACACCGATGGCGAGTTCCAAATGAACTTCCAATCAAACAACTTCATGGCCACACTCCGTGCCTACCAAACACTGGGTGCTTGCTCGTTTGGCTCTCTTGACCAAATGTGTGAGTTCTCTCCTATCGATGAAGTGAGCCGTGCTATCTTGCTTCTTGCCACCACACCAAAGGAAAATATCGTGTTCCATCCAACCAACAACCACCGCCTGCCTATGGGCGATGTGCTCAAGGGAATGAGGAATATCAACGAGATTAAGGCTGTGGAAGACGATGAACTGAAGCAAATTCTACTCGAAGCAAGTAATGAAAGCAGCAAAGTGCTCCGCCTACGTCCGCTCATGGCTTATGCAGGCAGTGCTGGCACAAAAGTGGAATACATCGACTACGACAACCAATTCACTACACAAGTGCTTCACCGACTCGGATTCTCTTGGCCTTACACATCATGGGATTATGTAGAGCGATTTATCAAATCACTCTCAGGACTTGATTTCTTTGATTTTTAATCATTGACATAAAGAATAAAACAATTTCGATATGCGTAACGCAAAACTCGTTAATAAAGCATTCAACAGTTTCCTCCTTGCCTCGGTGCTGACAGTGCTTGGCACCCAGGCAGGACAGCTGATTGATGCCTTGATGCTCAGCCATTTCATTAGCCCAGAGGCGATGGCGGGTGTAAATATCACAAAACCTGTGGCACAAATTCTGTTTGCCATTGCCTCGCTATTTATTCAAGGCGGGGCTATGCTTGCGGGAATGGCCATCGGCAATCAGGACCGGAAACAAGCCAACCAGCTATTCTCTACCACAATAATTTCTATAGCAGTGCTTGGTATAGTGGCAATGCTTTTCACTGTGGTTGGATTCGACACCCTTACCGACCTTCTTTGTTCTGAGGGTGGAAAAATGCGCGAATACACAGCCCGTTACCTTAATGTACTGTTGCTTGGTGCTATCCCGTTCACGATGATGATTGCCCTCATGCAATATGTGGCCGTTGATGGAGAGCCTAAATTGGTTACAACAGCCACTGTGGCATCAGAAATTGCGCATGTGGTGCTCGGATACATCTTCATATATTTCTTCAAATGGGATGTTGAAGGTGCCGCCTGGTCGTCAAACCTCTCCTACGTTGTGGCTTGCGTCATCCTTCTTCTGCATTTCCGAAAATCCGACACCCTACAGTTCCGCATTCCTTCATTCAGCGGGAAACTTCTGGGCAAGATTTTTGTAATGGGTATACCCATCGGCATATCTACAGCCCTCATTGCTGTGCGCATGACAGGTAGTAACGATGCAGCAATCACATTCCTCGGCAATCAAGGTATGGAAGTGATGGCAATTTGCAACAATCTTCTCGGATTCTCGATGATTATCCTTTCGGGTACAATGTCGGCATTCAATCCTGTGGCCACTGTTCTGAAAGGCTCCGACGACAATGCAGGTGTGTTGATGGTCATCAAGCATGCCTATCGCTTCATGCTCATTAGCATGGCAGCATATTGTGCCTTCATGATTTTCATGCCGGGCACAATAGCCAATATCTTCGGAGTGGATGCGGTTAACCACACTGAAGCCTTTGGTATTGCAGGAATTGGTATTCCTATTTTTGCACTTAATATCGCGGCTCAGAGCTTTGTATTCATCCTCATTCCTATATATCAAATATATGGTCACAAATCGTTGGCAATGTTTATTTCCACAGCACAACCTCTTCTACCAATGATTATGTTCCGTATCATGTGCCAACACGATTTCGGCATTGCACCATGGTGGGGATTCTTCATTGGCCAGATGCTCGTAGTGGCAGGATTATTGCCTTACATCATCTACAAATGGGTAAGCGACAAGACTTCATCTGTATTCTTCCTCGTGCCTAAAAAGACGGCTGACCATATATTCGACACTACTGTGTCGGCAAGTATAAAGGAACTTGATTCAACGATGGAGGAACTGCAAAACTTCTTGACCGATGAATGCGGAGCGAACATCGCCGATGCTGTTCAAACCACACTCACAGTTGACGAACTGGCACAGAATTCTATCAAGCACGGCAAAGCATCACATGTCGACATACGCGTAGCTGCAACCGATGGAAAGATAAAGTTTGTATTACACGATGACGGAGCTCCATACAACCCTACAGAGCCATCAAAAGTGACTACGAAGATTGAAGACAGAATTGAAGGTGGACTCGGCCTTGAAGTGATTCAAGCGTTAGCAAAAGATATCACCTACTCCTACACATTTCACCAAAATGTAGTGTCTTTCACTCTAACAACTAAAGAATAACCCCCCACACAGACACTGCAACAAGATAAGCAGCAATATCAGCAAATAATCAAGTCGTTCAACACCACATCAAAAGTTGAGCGACTTTTTATTTACAATACTATCATCCAACGATTAGTAATCATACAAAGAGACCAATAGAGCGATTTTAAGGCTATATTATCACTTACATAGTGTGCATATAAGCTGAGTATTTGTGGATTTCTTAAGGCAAATATAACAGTTGTTATAGGGTCTGCCATAATAAGGCAGAATTAAACTCGCCTACAACAAAAAAACAGGTTTATAGGTAACTATTTGCAAGGCATTCATTAAGCCAAAGCTACCACAAACAAATTCATTATGCCAATAGCAATCACGAACAAATTCCGGGTTAACCTTGGTTCTACATAACACTTATTGCTGGCTATATACGAAAAAAAATCCGCCCATCATATAGATGAGCGGATGCATTTGATTTTATCATTAAGAGGGACATGCCCTCAATGAAAATCGAAGAATTACTCAGCAGCAGCTTCTTCAACTGGAGCAGCTTCAGCCTTAGGAGCAGCCTTCTTACCACCACGACGGGTAGTCTTCTTAGTTGCTTTCTTCTTGTCGGCGAGCATTGCTTCGTTGTAGTCAACGAGTTCAATGAAGCAAGTCTTAGCGTTATCGCCAAGGCGGTTGCCAAGTTTCAGAATACGAGTGTATCCACCTGGACGATCAGCAATCTTTTGAGAAATGTTAGTGAACAATTCGTTCACAGCTTCCTTGCTTTGAAGATAGCTGAAAACAACGCGGCGAGAAGCAGTATCGTCTTTCTTTGCTCTGTTGATAATAGGCTCAGCGTAAACGCGAAGAGCTTTAGCCTTAGCCAAGGTGGTGAAGATTCTCTTGTGGAGAATCAAAGAAATAGTCATGTTAGCCAAAAGGGCTTCACGATGGCTTTTCGTACGGCCTAAGTGATTGAATTTTTTATTATGTCTCATCGTTTATTACTCTTTATCTAATTTGTACTTAGAAATGTCCATGCCAAAGGAAAGACCCAGGTTAGCCAGGAGATCTTCAAGTTCTAACAAGGACTTTTTACCGAAATTACGGAACTTGAGCAAGTCGGTCTTGTTGAAGACTACAAGCTCAGAAAGTGTTTCAACTTCAGCTGACTTCAAGCAGTTGAGAGCACGAACACTGAGGTCCATGTCGACCAACTTGGTCTTGAGCAGTTGACGCATGTGGAGAACTTCTTCATCAAATTCTTCGTTACCTTCATTTTCAGCTGCATCGAGAGCGATTTTCTCGTCAGAGAAGAGCATGAAGTGTTGAATAAGAATCTTAGCAGCTTCCTTAAGCGCTTCCTTAGGCTGAATTGAGCCATCAGTTGTAATTTCGAGTGTCAGTTTCTCGTAGTCGGTTTTCTGCTCGACACGGTAGTTGTCTACAGTATACTTAACATTGATAATAGGAGTATAGATAGAATCGATAGCGATAGTATCAATGGTGTCGTTAGCATTGCGATTTTCATCTGCAGGAACATAACCACGACCTTTATTAATGTTAAGATCAATCTGGAAACCTGTGCTTGGATCCATGTGGCAAATCACGAGTTCTGGATTGAGAACTTCGAAGCCATTGAGAACCTTACCGATGTCACCAGCTTTAAACACATCCTGGCCCGAAACCTTGATGGTAGCCTTTTCAAATTCGGTATCTTCTACCACTCTTTTGAGACGAACCTTCTTGAGGTTGAGAATAACGTTGGTAACGTCTTCCTTTACGCCTGGGATAGTGGCGAATTCGTGTTTCACACCATCAATGCGAATATTGCAGATAGCGTAACCTTCAAGCGAAGCAAGAAGAATACGACGCAACGCATTGCCGATGGTAACACCATAACCCGGTTCCAATGGACGGAACTCGAATTTGCCGAAGGTGTTGTCGGCTTCCAGCATCAATACTTTGTCTGGTTTCTGAAATGCTAAAATAGCCATGGATGTTAAATTTTACTGTTTAGAATACAATTCAACGATTAACTGTTCCTTGATATTTTCAGGGATATCTTCGCGTTGTGGAAGATTGAGCATCTTACCACCCTTAACGCTTTCGTCCCATTCAATCCAAGGATACTTGCTGTGGTTAAAACCAGCAAGGCAGTCTTGGATCACTTCAAGTGATTTAGATTTTTCGCGAACGGCAACAACTTCACCAGGAACTACCTGACAAGAAGCGATGTTTACTACTTGACCGTTAACAGTGATGTGACGGTGGAGCACCAACTGACGTGCAGCAGCACGAGTAGGAGCGATACCAAGACGGTAAACTACGTTGTCGAGACGAGACTCAAGTAATTGGAGAAGAACCTCACCAGTTACACCCTTAAGAGAAGAAGCTTTTTTGAAAAGGTTACGGAACTGACGTTCGAGTACACCATAAGTGTATTTAGCCTTTTGTTTTTCGCGAAGCTGAGTACCATACTCAGAGAGTTTTCTTCTCTTGTTGGCGCCGTGCTGGCCCGGAGCATAGTTCTTACGAGCAAGAACTTTATCTTCACCGAAGATTGCTTCGCCCAATTTGCGGGCAATTTTTGATTTTGGACCGGTATATCTAGCCATTTTTTAAATAATTAAAGTTTGTTTATGAATCGCTTCAGTGCAGCCGCGATTGCAGAGAGGTTGTTAAATAAAATGCAATCTATTCACTGACAGAGATTCGCGAAAAAAATAATGAATTTAATTTACAGAGTTTAAAACTAAAACTAAATATTAAACTCTTCTTCTCTTAGGAGGACGACATCCGTTATGTGGAAGTGGAGTAACGTCGATAATCTCAGTTACTGCAATACCAGCACCGTGGATGGTGCGGATAGCGGATTCACGACCGTTGCCAGGACCTTTAACATAAGCCTTAACCTTGCGGAGGCCGAGATCATAAGCAACCTTTGCACAATCTTGAGCGGCCATTTGAGCTGCGTAAGGAGTGTTCTTTTTAGAACCACGGAAGCCCATCTTACCGGCAGAAGACCATGAAATAACTTGTCCCTCGCCGTTAGCGAGACACACAATAATGTTGTTGAAAGAAGAATGAACGTGAAGTTGACCAACTCCGTCAACTTTAACAACTCTCTTCTTAGCTGCGACTGTCTTTTTTGCCATACTTTAAAATTATTTAGTAGCTTTCTTCTTGTTTGCAACTGTTTTCTTACGTCCCTTACGAGTACGGGCATTGTTCTTGGTGCTTTGACCGCGAACTGGGAGACCGTTACGGTGACGGATACCACGGTAGCAACCGATATCCATAAGACGCTTGATATTCATTTGGATTTCGCTACGAAGGTCACCTTCTACCTTGTAGTTTTCACCGATGACTTCACGCACCTTAGCTGCTTCAGCATCGGTCCAATCCTTAACCTTGGTGTCTTCGCTAACACCAGCTTTGCTGAGGATTGTGGCGGCAGCGCTGCGACCGATACCATAGATATAGGTGAGCGCGATTACGCCTCTTTTGTTTTGAGGGAGATCAACTCCGACTATACGTACTGCCATATAATTAATTTATTTTTTTTGCAAATTTACTAAAAATTATCCTTGACGCATCTTCATCTTAGGATTTTTCTTATTAATCACGTAAAGACGACCCTTGCGACGAACGATTTTGCAGTCAGGGGTGCGTTTTTTAATTGAGGCTCTTACTTTCATTATAGTAATGTTTTTTATTTGTATCTAAAAGAAATTCTACCTTTGGAAAGATCGTATGGCGACATTTCAACTTTCACTTTGTCGCCTGGGAGGATTTTGATGTAGTGCATGCGCATCTTACCAGAGATGTGAGCTGTGATTTGGTGCCCATTTTCCAATTCAACGCGGAACATTGCATTCGACAAAGCCTCTACGATTGTTCCATCGATTTCGATAGCGGTCTGTTTGGCCATTTTTTGTAATTTAAAATTATATTGATGAATTAAATAAAGCGTTCGCCAAGCACTTCTTTGATATATTCAAACGACGATAAAATATCAGCTTTACCATCATGAACAGCTACAGAGTGTTCGAAATGCGCTGATGGCTTACGGTCTTTAGTGCGAGTGGTCCAACCATCACGTTCAATAACTATGTTCTTGCTTCCAAGATTAATCATTGGCTCAATGGCTATACACATGCCATTCTTAATGAGTGGACCAGTACCACGTCGTCCATAATTAGGAACTTCGGGATCTTCATGAAGCTTACGTCCAACACCATGACCACACATTTCCCTTACCACACTATAACCACGCTTTTCGCAATATTCCTGAACAGCGTGACCGATGTCACCAATACGCTTGCCTGGAACGGCTTGCTTGATTCCCTCATAGAGAGATTCTTTGGTAGTGTGCAAGAGAGCTTTCACATCATCAGAAACTTCACCAACACAGAATGTGTAGCAAGAGTCACCATTGAAACCTTCTTTTGTAGTAGCGCCACAGTCGATTGATACGATATCACCTTCTTGAAGCGCGTAGTTTGAAGGTATGCCATGCACCACAGTTTCATTTACCGAAATGCAGAGCGATGCTGGAAAGCCGTAGAGGCCAAGGAAACCTGGCACGCAGCCTTGAGAGCGAATATACTCTTCAGCAATCTGATCGAGACGGCGAGTGGTAATCCCCGGGGCCACCCACTTGGCCATTTCGCCAAGTGTGCGTGCCACCACGAGATTAGCTTCACGCAGAAGCTCTATTTCTTCATCAGTTTTAAGATAAATCATCTTTATATCTGACTAAACTATCCGTCGATTTAACCTTGAGTGCGTCCCTTGACTTTGCCCGACTTCATCAAGCCGTCGTAATGGTGCATCATCAAGTGAGTCTCAACTTGTTGTAAAGTATCAAGTACAACACCTACTGTAATGAGCAATGAAGTGCCGCCGAAGAACTGAGCGAAGTTCTGGTTTACACCGAACAAGCGAGCGAAAGCTGGCATAATAGCCACGATACCCAAGAAGATTGAACCTGGAAGGGTGATGCGTGACATAATTGAGTCGATGTATTCTGCAGTTTTCTTACCTGGCTTAACACCAGGAATGAAGCCGCTGTTCTTCTTCATATCTTCTGCCATTTGAGTTGGACGAACTGTGATGGCAGTATAGAAATATGTGAAAGCAACAATCATCAAGAAGTATACCAAGTTGTACCAGAAACCATTCATATCACTGAAGGTACGAGCAAATGAAGCCAAGAAACCGTCTTCATTTTGACTTGCGCTGAAACCTGCGAGTGTGATAGGAATAAACATCAATGCCTGAGCAAAGATGATTGGCATCACATTAGCAGCATTCACCTTCAATGGAATGTACTGACGAGCGCCACCGTACTGACGGTTGCCAATGATGCGCTTTGCATATTGCACAGGCACTTTGCGAGTACCTTGAGTGAGCATCACTGCACCAGCAGTAACAGCGAATAAGAGGATAATTTCAACGAGGAACATCACAAGACCACCTTGAGCAGTGGTTAAGCGACTGGTGAACTCTTCGGCCAATGCAGAAGGGAAACGAGCGATGATACCAACGAGAATGATCATTGAAATACCATTACCAATACCCTTGTCGGTGATCTTTTCACCAAGCCACATAATGAACATTGAGCCCGCAGTCATCACTACTGTGAGGTAGAGAACGTCGAATAAACCGAGAGAGAGAGCTCCGTTCACTTGATGGTTCAAGTTGAGCAGATAAGCAGGAGCTTGAACCAAAAGAATTGCCACTGTGAGGTAGCGAGTGTATTGGTTCAGCTTCATGCGGCCACTTTCGCCTTCACGTTGCATCTTCTGGAAGCTTGGCAAAACCATGCCGAGCAATTGGATCACGATAGATGCTGTGATGTAGGGCATAATACCCAAGGCAAAAACAGACGCCTGGGAGAAAGCACCACCACTGAACATATCAATGAGCTGCATCAAACCACTCTGTTGAGTGAAATCACGCATTCTTTGAAGTGCAGTTGGGTCGAGTCCAGGAAGCACGACATGACATCCAAATCGATACACGAGTATGAAAAGGAATGTGATTGTGATGCGCTTTCTAAGCTCTTCAATCTTCCAGATGTTTTTTAATGTTTGAATGAGTTTCATCAGTTATTATACTTTTGCAGTTGTACCTCCGGCTGCAGCAATTACTTCTTCAGCCTTCTTTGAGAATGCATTAGCTTCAACTTCAAGCTTCTTGGTGATAGCACCGTTAGCGAGAATCTTAACGAGTTGGTTCTTGCGAACAAGACCAGCAGCCATAAGATCTGCAACAGTTACCTTATCAAGATTCTTTGCAGTTGCAAGTTCTTCGAGGGTAGAAACGTTCACTGCCTTGTATTCTACACGGTTGATGTTCTTGAAACCGAATTTAGGAACACGGCGTTGAAGAGGCATCTGACCACCTTCGAAACCAACCTTTTGTGAATAACCAGAACGTGACTTAGCACCCTTGTGACCACGGGTAGAAGTACCACCCTTGCCTGAACCAGGACCGCGGCCAATACGACGTTTTTTCTTATTTGAACCTACAGCGGGTTGTAAATTACTTAATTCCATAATAGTTATTAATGTTTTTAAGCGTTCGTAACTTCTACCAGATGACGAACAGTGTTAACCATACCCAAGACTTGAGGAGTATCTTCCTTCTCAACGACTTGATTCAATTTCTTGAGACCCAGTGCATCGAGGGTCTTCTTTTGACGAGCAGGACGATTGATTCTGCTCTTTACTTGCTTAATCAAAATTTTAGCCATATCGATGTACTTAAGAATTAACCGTTAAACACTTTGTCCAAGGTTACGCCACGATAGTGAGCGATTTCCATTGGTGAACGCATTTCGCCGAGAGCTGCAATTGTAACCTTCACGAGGTTGTGAGGGTTAGAAGAGCCCTTAGACTTACAAATTACGTCGGTAATACCAACGCTTTCAAGTACGGCACGCATCGCACCACCTGCCTTTACACCGGTACCGGTAGTAGCAGGCTTCATGATAATGCGGCTACCGCCGAACTTTGCAACTTGTTCGTGAGGAATAGTACCTTTGTGTACAGGAACCTTGATGAGGTTTTTCTTAGCCACTTCTACGCCCTTAGCAATAGCAGTGGTAACTTCATTAGCCTTACCGAGACCATAACCAATCACACCGTTGCCATCACCAACTACGACGATAGCTGCGAAAGTGAAAGTACGACCACCCTTGGTAACCTTGGTGGTACGATTGATGGCCACGAGGCGATCTTTCAACTCAATATCGCTAGTTACTTTAACTCGATTATTTTTCTTTACCATGTTGTTTAAAATTTAAGTCCGCCTTTGCGAGCGCCATCGGCCAGTGATTTGATTCTACCATGGAAGAGGAAGCCGTTACGGTCGAAAACTACTGTTTCGATACCTTTTTCAATGGCCTTCTTAGCCACAGCTTCACCAACCTTGGCAGCGATTTCAGATTTAGTTCCTTCAGTGATTCCCTTTGAAGAAGCAGAAACAACTGTATTAGCAGCAACGTCGTCGATTAATTGAGCGTAGATCTGCTTGTTGCTACGGAACACACACAAACGTGGACGAGCAGCAGTGCCACTGATTTTGCCACGGATACGTGCTTTGATTTTATTTCTTCTTTGAGTTTTTGATATCATAACTGTGATCAATTATTATTTGGCAGCTGCCGTTTTACCAGACTTACGACGAATAACTTCGCCAACGAACTTAATACCCTTGCCCTTATATGGTTCAGGTTTGCGGAATGAACGAATCTTTGCGCAAATTTGACCGAGAAGTTGCTTGTCGGCAGATTCGAGTGTGATAAGAGGGTTCTTATTACGTTCACTCTTAGCTTCAACCTTAACTTCTGCAGGGAGTTGCAAATAGATTGCGTGAGAGAAACCGAGGGTAAGTTGGAGAACTTGACCTTTAGCTTCGGCCTTGTAACCAACGCCGACGATTTCGAGTTCTTTCTTAAATCCGGTGCTTACGCCAACAACCATGTTATTGATGAGTGCACGATAGAGACCGTGTTGAGCGCGAGATTCCTTAGAATCATCAGGACGAGTAACTGTGAGAACACCATCTTCAATCGCTACAGCAATGTTTGGATTGATAGATTGTGAGAGTTCGCCCTTAGGGCCCTTAACGGTGCATACATTGTCTTTCAAATCTACTGTTACGCCGGCAGGTAACTGAATTGGCAATTTTCCTATTCTTGACATAATTAATACCTCCTATAACATTAATAAACGTAACATAAAACTTCACCACCAATCTTTTGTTCCTTAGCTTCCTTGTTGGTCATAACACCCTTAGAAGTAGAAAGAATGGCGATGCCTAAACCGTTCAAAACTCTTGGCATGTCTTTGTAGCCAGTGTACTGACGCAAACCTGGACGTGACACGCGAGTGAGGCACTTGATAGCGTTCACGTGATCGACAGCGTCGTACTTGAGCGCGATTTTGATTGTACCTACAGGAGAATCCTCAGTTTCAACGAACTTGTAGTTGAGGATGTAACCTTGATTGAAGAGAATCTTAGTGATCTCTTTTTTCAGCTTTGAAGAAGGGATTTCAACGACACGGTGTTGTGCCTTGATCGCATTCCTCAATCTGGTTAAATAATCTGCTATTGGATCAGTCATTTTAAAAAATGTTTTAAATTGATTCGGAATATCCCGAACAATATTTAATACTAATTTTTTTGTTTATTGCGGTTTGATAAATGATTACCAGCTTGCTTTCTTAACGCCTGGAATCAAGCCTGCAGAAGCCATTTCACGGAAATCGATACGAGAGATACCGAATTGACGCATATAACCCTTTGGACGACCACTCATCTTGCAGATGTTATGCAGACGAACTGGAGATGCGTTGTGTGGCAGCTTCTGGAGAGCTTCATAATCGCCAGCTGCCTTGAGAGCTGCACGCTTAGCAGCATACTTAGCAACGAGACGTTCTCTCTTAGCCTGACGGGCTTTCATTGATTCTTTTGCCATACTTTATGAAAAATTATTTAGCGTTATTAAAAGGAAGACCGAATTCTTTCAAGAGAGCATAACCTTCTTCGTCAGTCTTAGCTGTGGTAACGAAGGTGATGTTCATACCGGTCATCTTGGTAACATTGTCGATATTGATTTCAGGGAAGATGATTTGTTCGGTGATACCTACAGTGTAGTTACCACGACCATCGAGCTTACCAGCAATACCCTTGAAGTCGCGGATACGAGGAAGAGCGATGCGAATAAAGCGTTCCATGAATTCATACATACGATCACGACGCAAAGTCACGCGAGCACCAATAGGCATTTTCTTACGAACACGGAAGTTAGAAATATCCTTCTTCGAAAGTGTTTGTACAGCCTTTTGGCCGGTGATAGTGGTCAATTCGTTGATAGCAGTCTCAATGACTTTCTTGTCTTGAGTAGCGTCGCCCAAACCTTCGTTAAGAACGATCTTAACGAGCTTTGGAATCTGCATAGTGCTGCTATAGTTAAATTGCTTCATCAAAGCTGGAGCAATCTTTTCGTCATATTGTTTCTTAAGAGTTGTAGCCATTACTTAATTTCTTCTCCTGATTTTTTAGAATAACGTACTGTTTTACCCTCTACTTTCTTGAAACCAACACGAGTTGCCTTACCAGTTTTTGGATCTACAACGTTGAGGTTTGACAAGTGAATTGGGGCTTCCATCTTGATAATGCCTCCCTGAGGATGCTTTGCACTTGGCTTGGTACTCTTTGATACCATATTGATACCTTCAACGATTGCACGGTTTTCCTTAGCTTTGATGCTCAGGACACGACCAGTTTTACCCTTGTCGTCGCCGGCGAGAACGCAAACGGTATCGCCTTTCTTTATGTGTAACTTAGCCATTTAATATTAAAACTGTGATAATTATTAAAGAACTTCGGGAGCGAGTGAAACAATCTTCATATTTGTGGCACGCAATTCGCGGGCAACAGGGCCGAAGATACGAGTACCACGGAGCTCACCTGAATTATTGATCAATACACATGCATTGTCGTCGAAGCGAATGTAAGAGCCATCTTGGCGACGGATTTCCTTGCTTGTACGAACCACAACAGCACGTGATACAGTGCCTTTCTTTACATCTGATGATGGAATAGCACTCTTAACAGTAACAACGATGGTATCGCCAACTGAAGCGTAACGGCGACCAGTACCACCGAGTACACGAATGCAGAGTACTTCACGAGCACCACTGTTGTCGGCTACTGATAATCTACTTTCTGTCTGAATCATAATTTAAATTACTTAGCTTTTTCGATGATTTCAACTAATCTCCATCTCTTTGTTTTGCTCAAAGGGCGAGTTTCCATCAAGCGAACCTTATCGCCAACTTGGCACTCGTTCTTTTCATCGTGAGCGTGGTATTTTTTCGTTTTGTTAACGAACTTACCGTAGATTGGGTGTTTTTCCTTCCACTTAATAGCTACAGTGATAGTCTTGTCACCCTTGTTGCTGGAAACAACCCCAATTCTTTCTTTTCTTAAATTTCTTTTTTCCATTTCAGTTTGGGATTATTTGTTAATTTTTAATTCGCGAGCGCGAACTTCAGTTTTCATACGAGCGATATTTCTTCTGTCGACAGTGATCTTTGCAGGATTGTCGAGGGGAGAAATTGAATGCTGAATCTTAGTTTGAACATACTCTTTCTCAGCTGCATCCAAGCGTTCGAGGAGTTCTTTATCGTTCAATTCTTTGTAATCTTCCTTTTTCATATCTTGCAATTAATTACACTGTTTGAGTTGGATCATAATCGCGGCGAACCACAAACTTAGTTGGAATAGGGAGCTTTTGAGATGCCAAGCGAAGTGCTTCCTTAGCGATTTCATAGCTTACGCCTTCTACTTCAATGAGGATACGTCCTGGGAATACAGGAGCAACATAACCGGCTACATCACCCTTACCTTTACCCATACGCACGTCGGCAGGCTTGCGAGTGTAAGGTTTATCAGGGAAAATGCGAACCCAAATTTGACCTTGACGTTGCATGTAGCGAGTCACAGCCACACGAGCAGCTTCAATTTGGCGTGCGGTAATCCACTTTGAGTCAAGTGCCTTAATACCGAAAGAGCCGAAGTTGAGCTGAGTGCCACGCTTAGAGTATTTGCGTGTACCACCGTCTGATGGTCTTCTGTATCTTAATCTTTTTGGTTGTTGTAACATTGTTGTTCAGTTGATAAAATCAAGTTTAACGATTGTTCTTTTTGTTGCGGAAACCACCACGACGGCCACCATTGCCACCACGGCGTTCGTTACCATTGTTGGTGAAGTTAGGAGCGAGGTCCTTCTTGCCGTAAACTTCGCCACGGCAGATCCAAACCTTAACACCAATCAAACCAACCTTTGTGAGAGCTGGCACGAGTGCGTAGTCGATGTCGGCACGGAGAGTGTGGAGTGGAGTACGGCCTTCCTTGAACATTTCAGAACGAGCCATTTCAGCACCGTTCAAACGTCCGCTAACCAATACCTTGATACCTTCAGCACCAAGACGCATGGTAGAAGCCACAGCCATCTTCACAGCACGGCGATAAGCCACCTTGCCTTCAATTTGGTGTGCGATGTTGTTTGCAACGATTTGCGCATCGAGTTCTGGACGCTTAACTTCATAGATGTTGATTTGCACGTCCTTGTCGGTGAGCTTCTTCAATTCCTCTTTCAGTTTGTCGACATCCTGTCCACCCTTGCCGATAATGATACCGGGGCGAGAAGTGCAGATAGTGATAGTGACGAGCTTAAGAGTGCGTTCAATGACAATACGAGAAACGCTAGCCTTAGCCAGACGCACGTTGAGATACTTGCGGATTTTGCTATCCTCAACCAATGTATCACCGTAGTTGCTGCCACCAAACCAGTTTGAGTCCCAGCCGCGGATGATACCTAAACGATTGCTAATTGGATTTACTTTCTGTCCCATAATTCTTTATGCGTCTTTATTGTCATTTTTAATTGTATCTACTGTCAAGGTAATGTGGTTGCTACGCTTGCGAATGCGATAGCCACGACCTTGAGGAGCTGGACGGAGGCGCTTCAACATAGGTGCACAGTCAACTGTGATAGCCTTGATGTAGAGCTCACCGCTGTCAGCCTTCTTATCATTCTTCTGTTCCCAGTTAGAGATAGCCGACTTGAGGAGTTTTTCAACGTCAGCTGCAGCTTGCTTATTTGAGAAATGAAGGAGACCGAGAGCCTTGAACACTTCAACGCCACGCACCATATCTGCAACCAAGCGCATCTTACGAGGAGAGCTTGGCACATTTTTCAGCTTGGCGAAAGCAAGGTCGCGCTTGGCTTCCTTAATTTTATCTGCTGATAATCTTTTTCTTTTACCCATTGTATTTAATTCTTTTTTTTTCTAAATGAATTGGTTCCCGGGTCTATTATCGCTTGTTGTTGCCGCTATGGCCACGGAAAGTACGAGTTGGAGCGAATTCGCCAAGCTTGTGACCTACCATGTTTTCAGTGACATAGACAGGGATGAACTTATTGCCATTGTGTACGGCGAAGGTATGACCAACGAATTCAGGAGCAATCATTGATGCACGTGACCAAGTCTTAATCACGTTCTTCTTGCCGCTTTCATTCATAGCGTCGACCTTCTTTTCGAGCTTAACACTAATGTAAGGTCCTTTTTTTAATGAACGACTCATAGTTTAATTTTTAATCAAATTACTTCTTTCTTCTTTCAATAATGTACTTTGAAGATTGCTTCTTCGGAGCACGTGTCTTCAAGCCCTTAGCGTAAAGACCGTTGCGTGAACGTGGGTGACCACCAGATTGACGGCCTTCACCACCACCCATTGGGTGATCAACAGGGTTCATAACAACACCACGGTTGTGAGGACGGCGACCCAACCAGCGAGAACGACCAGCCTTACCTGATTGTTCGAGTGCGTGGTCGGAGTTACCAACTACACCGATAGTAGCCTTACAAGCTGCAAGGATTTTACGTGTTTCGCCCGAAGGTAATTTGATGATTGCGTATGTTCCTTCGCGAGAAGTGAGCTGAGCGAAGGTACCTGCACTACGAGCAATCGCTGCACCTTGACCAGGACGCAATTCAATGTTGTGAATTAAAGTACCAACAGGAATGTGACTCAGTGGAAGCGCGTTTCCCACTTCTGGGGCTACGTTCTCACCGCTTTCTACCATTTGGCCAACTTGCAATCCGTTAGGACAAATGATATAAGCCTTAGAACCATCAACGTAGTAAAGAAGAGCGATACGAGCCGAACGGTTAGGATCGTATTCAATAGTCTTTACACGTGCTGGTACACCGTCTTTGTTTCTCTTGAAGTCGATGAAGCGGAATTTACGCTTGTGACCGCCACCGAGGTAGCGCATAGTGAGGTGACCCTCATTATTGCGACCACCAGTGACGCGTTTGCCGACTGTAAGAGACTTTTCTGGTGTACGTGCAGTGATGTTATCAAATACACCAATAATCTTGTGTCTTTGCCCCGGTGTTGTGGGCTTTAATTTTCTTACTGCCATTTGTTTTATTAAATATTACTATAGAAATCAATGGTTTGTCCTTCGGCAAGAGTTACAACAGCTTTCTTGAAAGCAGCAACCTTACCGCGTTGAATTCCACGCTTTGTATAGCGCATTTTCTTTTTGCCTTCGTAATTCATTGTGCTAACACCCACAACCTTAACGTCGTAGAGCTTTTCTACGGCGTCTTTGATTTGGTATTTATTGGCATCAGGAGACACCTTGAATGAAAAACGATTAGTCTTTTCGCTGATGGCGTTTGCCTTTTCAGTTACGATAGGGGTTATCATTAAGTTCATTTTCGTTACCTCCTTTGATTAAAATTGATTTAATACAGCCACACTGCTTTCGGTGACCACCAGCTTCTTGTTGTCAAGAACGCGATAGGTGTTCAGCTCAGCAGCAGTTACCACAAAAGTCTTCTCGATATTACGAGCAGACAAATATACGTTCTTATTTTGAGATGGCAAAACGAGAACGATCTTTTCGCCGTAAACTTTAATATTTTTAGCAAAGTTTACGAATTCTTTAGTTTTTGGAGCTTCAAAGTTAAAGTCTTCAACTACTACGATCTGGTCATTCTGAGCCTTGAATGTGAGCGCTGAACGACGAGCAAGAGCTTTAACTTTCTTATTCAACTTGAAGCTATAGTTACGAGGACGTGGACCGAACACGCGACCACCACCTACCATAACAGGTGAGTTGATATCACCATGGCGAGCACCGCCACCACCTTTTTGGCGACCGAGCTTTTTGGTAGAACCTGAAACTTCACTTCTTTCTTTTGCTTTGTGTGTACCTTGGCGCTGGTTAGCGAGGTATTGCTTAACATCGAGGTATACGGCATGCTCGTTTGGTTCGGCGAGAGCGAAAACTTCGTCGTTGAGAGTTACCTTCTTCCCGGTGTCTTCTCCTTTGATGTTATATACTGCGAGTTCCATTACTTAACGATTGATAAAATTGAACCTTTAGCACCTGGAACGCTACCCTTAACTACGAGTACGTTGTTCTCAGGCATAACCTTAATAATCTGTAAATTTTGAACAGTTACACGTTCTGCACCCATGTGACCAGCCATGCGCATGCCCTTGAACACCTTAGCAGGGTAAGAACAAGCACCGATAGAACCTGGTGCACGAAGACGGTTGTGCTGACCGTGAGTAGTTTGACCTACACCACCGAAACCATGGCGTTTTACAACACCTTGGAAACCTTTACCTTTTGAAGTACCGATTACATCGACAAATGAGGCATCGCTGAACAAATCTACAGTGATAGTATCACCAAGTTTGTACTCACCATCAAAATCTTTGAACTCGGCCAAGTGGCGTTGTGGGTTAACACCGGCTTTCTTGAAGTGACCAGCTTCTGGCTTGTTGGTATGCTTTTCAGTTTTTTCCTGATAGCCCAACTGGATAGCAGCATAGCCGTCTTTTTCAACAGTTTTCACCTGAGTAACTACACAAGGACCTACTTCGATAACAGTGCACGGTACGTTCTTACCGTCGGCACTGAATACGGATGTCATTCCGATTTTCTTTCCTAATAATCCTGGCATTTCTCTTAATTTTTAAAAAATTTACTTAGAATCACTTTGTTTTGATTAACACGAGAGTTGGAATTCTCTTAGACTTTAATTTCTACTTCTACACCGCTAGGCAACTCAAGCTTCATGAGCGCGTCAACAGTCTTAGCTGTAGAGCTATAGATGTCGATGAGACGCTTGTAAGCAGAAAGTTGGAATTGTTCACGTGACTTCTTGTTTACGAAAGTCGAACGGTTAACAGTGAAGATGCGCTTGTGAGTTGGCAGTGGAATAGGACCGCTAACTACAGCACCTGTAGACTTCACAGTCTTAACAATCTTCTCAGCTGACTTGTCAACCAAGTTGTGATCGTAAGATTTTAATTTAATTCTGATTTTTTGGCTCATATTATATTATGAATAAAATTATTTCAACAAGTTAACGTTACCCTTTACCTCAGTAAGCACCTTTTCTGCAATTGCACGGCTTACTTGAGCGTAGTGAGAGAATGACATAGTGCTAGTTGCACGACCAGAAGTGATGGTACGCAAAGCTGTTACATAACCGAACATTTCTGCAAGAGGAGCTGTAGCCTTAACGATGCGGGCACCACTACGGCTGGTTTCCATACCTTCAACTTGACCGCGACGCTTGTTCATGTCGCCGATCACGTCACCCATGCTTTCTTCTGGAGTAACAACTTCCACCTTCATGATAGGTTCCATAAGAACTGGGCCTGCTTGAGCACAAGCTTTCTTGAATGCCTGTTGAGCACAGAGTTCGAATGAAAGTTGGTCAGAGTCTACTGGGTGGAAAGAACCGGAAATTACAGTAACCTTGAGTTGTTCAACTGGGTAACCTGCAAGCACACCGTTCTTCATAGCAGCGAGGAAGCCCTTTTGGATAGCAGGGATGAATTCCTTAGGAATATCACCACCCTTGACTTCATCAACAAATTGAATATCGCCTTCGAAACCTTCGTCAACTGGTTCAACGCGGCAGATGATGTCGGCGAACTTACCACGACCACCAGATTGCTTCTTGAACACTTCACGAAGTTCTACTGATTGAGTGATAGCTTCCTTATAGGTAACTTGTGGACGACCTTGGTTACATTCAACCTTGAATTCACGACGAAGACGGTCGATAATAATATCGAGGTGAAGCTCACCCATACCACGGATAATGGTTTGACCAGTTTCTTCGTTAGATTCAACTTGGAAAGTTGGGTCTTCTTCAGCAAGCTTTTGGAGACCTTGATCAAGCTTGTCGAGGTCCTTTTGAGTCTTAGGTTCAACTGCGATACCAAGTACTGGATCTGGGAAGTCCATAGCCTCGAGAACGATAGGAGCATCTTCAGAGCAGAGGGTATCACCTGTGCGGATATCCTTGAAACCAACACCTGCACCGATATCACCACAGCCAATGGTTTCCATTGGGTTCTGCTTGTTAGAGTGCATTTGGAAAAGGCGTGAAATACGTTCCTTCTTACCAGAGCGAGAATTGAAGATGTAAGAACCGGCATCGATTTGACCAGAGTAAACGCGGAAGAATACAAGACGGCCTACATATGGGTCGGTTGCAATCTTAAATGCGAGAGCACACATTGGTTCTTCGAAGAGAGGCTTACGAGATTCTTGCTTGTCTGGGTCATTGTAAGCGTGACCAACAACTTCAGGAGTGTCGGATGGGCTTGGCAAATATGCACAAACAGCGTCGAGGAGAAGTTGAACACCCTTGTTCTTGAATGAGCTACCGCAAAGCATTGGAACGATTTCCATCTTCAAAGTAGCAGCACGGAGAGCGCGGTGGATTTCTTCTTCAGTGATAGTATCAGGATCGTCGAAATACTTGAGCATCAATTCTTCATCGAATTCAGCGATGGTTTCAAGCATCTTGTCGCGATATTGTTGGCATTCTTCGAGCATGTTTTCTGGAATATCTTCCAAAGTGTAGTTAGCACCCATTGCTTCATCTGGGTAGTAAACTGCTTTCATGCGAACGAGGTCAACCATACCCTTAAAGGTGTCTTCAGCACCGATAGGGAGTTGGATTGGGCAAGGATTTGCACCGAGGAGTTCCTTCATTTGGCGAGCCACTTCAAGGAAGTTAGCACCTGAGCGGTCCATCTTGTTGACATAAGCCACACGAGGAACATTGTATTTGTCAGCCTGGCGCCATACAGTTTCAGACTGAGGTTCCACACCACCTACTGCGCAGAAAGTTGCCACAGTACCATCGAGTACACGGAGAGAACGTTCAACTTCCACAGTGAAGTCAACGTGTCCTGGGGTGTCAATCAAGTTGATTTTATATTTTTGATCGTTATAGTTCCAGAATGTAGTAGTAGCAGCTGAAGTGATAGTGATACCACGTTCTTGCTCTTGCTCCATCCAGTCCATAGTAGCTGCACCATCATGAACTTCACCAATCTTGTGAGTCAAGCCGGTGTAGAAGAGAATACGTTCAGAAGTTGTTGTTTTGCCGGCATCGATGTGAGCCATGATGCCGATGTTACGCGTAAATTTCAGGTTTGCGTCTGTTGCTTTCATCTTATATACTATGTTATATCAATTAAAATCTAAAATGTGCGAATGCGCGGTTAGCTTCTGCCATGCGGTGCATATCTTCTTTACGCTTGAATGCGCCACCTTGTTCATTGTAAGCATCCATGATTTCAGCTGCGAGCTTGTCAGCCATGGTCTTACCGCCACGCTTACGTGCGAAAATAATAAGATTCTTCATTGATATAGACTCCTTGCGATCTGCACGGATTTCGGTTGGAACTTGGAAAGTAGCACCACCGATACGACGTGATTTAACCTCCACTTGTGGGGTAACTTTTTCAAGTGCGTTTTTCCAAATTTCGAGAGGAGTTTTTTCTTCTTTAGCCATCTTTGAACCAACGATATCAAGGGCTGTGTAGAAGATACGATAAGAAGTATTCTTCTTACCATCATACATGAGGTGATTCACGAATTTAGTTACGCTTACATCACCGAACTTAGGATCTGGAAGAATGATCCTTTTTTTTGGCTTAGCCTTTCTCATTGTTAAAATTACGTTGTAGTTTTTGTCCGCTTGGTTGTTGCATCTTTGTTCTTCAACAGCTATCTCTATAGCTATTTACTCAACCATGAAAAATCATCAATCCAATAAAATCAAAAACTAAGTTTTTAAATTTTGTTTGTTTTGTAAGAAATTAGGTCGTCTGATTACTTTTTAGGACGCTTAGCACCGTATTTAGAACGGCGTTGAGTGCGACCAGCTACACCGGCAGTATCGAGAGTACCACGAACGATGTGGTAACGTACACCTGGAAGGTCTTTTACACGACCGCCACGTACCATGACGATTGAGTGTTCTTGCAGGTTGTGTCCCTCTCCTGGGATGTAAGAGTTCACCTCTTTACCATTGGTCAATCTCACACGCGCAACTTTACGCATTGCCGAATTAGGCTTTTTAGGAGTGGTGGTGTAAACACGCACGCACACACCGCGACGCTGTGGGCAAGAATCCAAAGCAGGTGACTTGCTGGTAGTTTCCAGACTTGTACGGCCTTTTCTTACTAATTGCTGAATTGTAGGCATCTTAGTTCTGTTTTACTTGTTTTTAAAAATATAGTTTTACAATAAATCGGTTTTAACTTTATTGCTCGCACGCGCACATATAACACCCACTAAATCAAATATTTAGAGGCATCAACAGGGCGCAACAAGCCCAAAAGCGATGCAAAGTTACGCATTAATTCGCTAATAACCAAATGTTTTACGAATTATTTTACACATTTTTTCAACACAAAAAAAGTAGAAAAAAAGCAGATGCTGAAAAAGCACGAAATCGAGAGCAGAAAATGCCCCCGATTCCCATATTTTAAATATTTTAACCGAATTTAAAAAGGTTTAATATCAGAAAGTGGCACACCAACGCGATCTTTGTCACTCAACAGCATGCTTTCGTGTGGAATTTTCCAATCAATTCCAAGTACGGGATCATCGAATTTTAAAGTGGCCTCGCTTTGTGGGGCATACACATTATCTACTTTATATTGAAATTGAGCTTCTTCAGAAAGCACCACGAAGCCATGAGCAAAACCACGGGGAATAAACAATTGGTTGCCCTTCTCTGCCGAGAGTTCCACAGCCACATGCTGGCCAAAAGTGGGACTACCACCACGCAAGTCAACAGCCACATCGAGCACCGTTCCGCGCGACACTCGCACAAGCTTGGCTTGACTAAATTCACCAGCCTGAAAATGCAGGCCTCTCAACACGCCAAAAGTGGAGAACGATTCGTTGTCCTGCACAAATTCAACGGGACCAACATGAGCCTGAAATTCCGATTTCTTAAATGTCTCCGAAAAGTAGCCACGAGGGTCACCAAATCGCTTGGGTTGTATCACCCAAACGCCCTCAATATTTTGTTGTATAAATTCCATTTTATATATAATAATGTGTAGTCGATTATTGATATACAAATTTACAAAAAAAATTAATTATTTTTAAGAGCCATGTAGTTTTTCTATTAAATTTGCGTCAAATGTGCAAAAAACATAAATACGGAAAGCTAAAAACAGAAGCAAGCAATGACGCAATCATTAGAAACAGAATTCAAACGAATCGTAGAAGAGCATAAGAGCACCATCTACTCCGTGTGCTATATGTATTCTAAAGACCCTGACGAGGTCAACGACCTTTTTCAGGAGTCGCTTGTGAAAGTGTGGCAAGGCCTGCCCTCTTTCAAAGGCAACAGCAGCATGAAAACTTGGATATGGCGCATCACCCTCAACACTTGCATTTCGGCCGAACGCAAGAAGAAGATGAAAACCGTTCCACTGTCCATGGACATCAACCTTTTTGAAGACAAGGACGCCAACACAAAACAAGTGAACATGCTCAAAGAGCGAATTTCAAAACTCCGCCCGTTCGACAGGGCCATCGTATTGCTATGGCTCGAGAACATGAGCTATGATGAAATTGCTGCTGTGGTAGGTATCACTTCCAAGCAGGTTTCGGTACGCCTTTTCCGTATCAAAGAACAACTCAAACAGATGACTAACGATTAAATTTGCACAATTATGAACGAAATCTATGATAACAACATGATGGAGTTGGAAGAAATGCGTGGACAACTCAACTTGCTCAAGCAAAAACTTAGCGAGCAAGAAATCGTCAGCGAAAAGTTAATGCGAAAGGTGACGAGCGAACGCCTATCTAAAATCAACAACGAAGGAAGAATTGCTGTTGCAGTAGCCGCAATATTTGCCCCCCTCAACGTGTTCATTTTCCAAGACTTGGGATTGTCGACTGCATTCATCATCGTGAGCACGGTATATTTTTTAGTTTGTGCAGGCTTTTCCCTGTATAGCAGAAGAGGCATCAACCCCGACGATGTAATCTACGGCAATCTTGTAGAAACTCACAGGAAAATGGTGAGATACAAAACACTGTGCAACCGCTGGCTCATGGGAGTTATCCCATTTTTAGCATTATGGTTCGGATGGCTCATGTACGAGCTATACAAGCAAGGACAAGAAATGTACAGGGAGAGTATGCTTGGCGCATGCATCGGATTGGCAATCGGTTCAATATGCGGCATCATCTACTACAACAAATCTAAAAAGAACCTCAACGACGCCATCCAGGAAATCAACGATCTGACAAAAGAATAATAAGCAAAGAAATCAAAAAAAGGCGAGTCCATCCGTAAATTTGGACTCGCTTTTTTATGTATCGCTAACAGATATTGCAATTTCTGCAAAAATAAAGTAACTTTGTGGTATACAAAACAGAAAAGAATGCGAAACATTATTATATACGATGATAACGAGACAAGAAAGCAACTGCTTCCTCTCACCTATACACGCCCCATCGCAAAAATCAGAATTGGCATCACCACCATAGAAGAAAAGTGGAAAAGCATGCTGGGAGAAGATCGTTATTCTTGGCTAACAGCGTCGTACCTACAAGAAAAATTCCCTCTATTGGCAGAAAAATCCAATTTGATGGTTGCTGGGAACGTTCTCCCCTCACCCAACCTTGCCAAACAGGTGCTCTCGCTACATGACGGTGAAGCCATTTTAGAGGGCGAACAAGTAATTGCATTCTGTGGTAAACCGGAAGATTTCGACAACCGCAACTTCAGCAAGACCTTCTGTCCGGAACAACGTCCCATCTGCATTAACAAGCTATTTGATATATTTGAAGCCAACAGCAAAGCTATCACACATGATTTCGAGAGAATCACCGAAGGACGCACATCTCAGCCAATCCCCAATACAGCAACTGTGATTGGCGATGCAAGCCTAATATTTATCGAAAAGGGCGCTTGCGTGGATGGCGCATTCCTCAACACAAAGAATGGCCCTATATATGTAGGCGAAAATGCCGAAATCATGGAATGTGCGTGCGTTAGAGGTCCGTTTGCCGCATGCAATGATGCTAAAGTAAAAATCGGCGCAAAAATCTACGAAGGCACCACACTTGGTCCGTTCTGCAAAGTGGGCGGAGAAGTAGAGAACACTGTGTTCATCGGCTACAGCAATAAAGCTCACGATGGTTTTATCGGCGACGCAGTTGTGGGCGAATGGTGCAATCTGGGCGGTGGTACAACGGCATCGAATCTAAAGAACGATTACGGTGAAATCAAGCTATGGAACTATGCCGCTCAACGCTTCGAACGTACAGGCCGCCAATTTGTTGGCCTTGTGATGGGGGACCACTGCAAAACTGGCGTGAATTGCATGATCAACACAGCCACTGTGCTTGGCGTGGGCGTAAACATTCACGGCAGTGGTTTTCCACGCAACTTTGTGGCATCGTTTATGGAAGGCAGCAGCAACGCCGGATTCAAAGACGTGAATCTCAAAGCATTCTTCACCATTGCAGAACGAGTGATGTCGCGAAGAGGAGTTGTCTTGACCGAGGCCGACCGACGCATGTATGACAACATCTACACGATAGCAAAAAAATACAAATAAGGAATATTGAACTATAAAACTACATAACAAATGAAAAAATTATTAGTGGCAATTGTGGCAATAGCATGCATTTGCACCGCATTAGCAGAAACCAAAGCCAAAAAAGCAAAAGAAACGCCAAAAACCAAAAAGGAAACAGTAGCAAAAGCTAAGGGTTCGGCCTTTATCGTTATTTCAAAAAAAGATTTAAACCTTAGGGTGTACGATGTGGTGAAAGGCGACACAGTGCTTCTGAAAGAATTCCCTGTTTGCCTCAGCAAAAACAAAGGCAACAAGCAAAAGAAAGGCGACATGAAGACTCCTGAATCACCAAAGGGCAAGCCATTCAGTATCAGTCAAATTCAAGACGCATCCACATGGCGACACGATTTTCACGACGGCAGGGGCAACATCAAGGCCTACGGTCACTGGTTCTTGCGCCTCATCACTCCCGGCCATAGCGGTATAGGCATCCACGGCAGCACAAACAATGAAGCCTCTGTCCCTGGTCGCGCAAGCGAAGGATGCATCCGCCTTCGTGACGCCGACATTATCACTTTGAAAGAAAAGTACGCCTATGTGGGTATGCCAGTAATCATCAAAGCAGAAAATGAAGGTGAATACGACTGGGAAAAGAGAGTGAAGAAAGCAAAATAATAATAACCAACAAAAACTATATAGTATGAAATGTAAAAAAATCATTTTCACATTATTGATGTCGTTCATCATATGTGTAAGCGCCTGGGCTGCAAGCGTACAGGTGACAGGTACTCACGTGCGTCTTCGCCTGAGTCCATCGCTAAACGGTGCTATTTACTCCAATAGTTACGGCACTCCAATTTACCCGGCAAAAGGTCAGATTCTTTCTTGGACAGGGTATTCACAAAACGGATTTTATGAAGTGAACTATGGCGGCCGCACTCTCTGGATTTATAGCGATTACGCTCGTCCTGTCAACACAGGCAATTCATCAATTCCAAACAATGTAATTATCACCGGCAACGGCGTACTGCTCCGCGTTGGCCCTGGCAAAAACTATGCCCCCCTCAGCTACTACGGACAGCACGCACATGTTAACAAAGGCGATGTGCTTAGATGCGTAGGCGTGAGTGGCGACTGGTGGCGCGTAATCTACAATGGCGGCTACTACTATGTGTCACGACGATACGCTCGCGGATACTAATTTCCAACCATCAGCAAAATAGTACCAATTGAGGTTCGGCCACATACCGAACCTCATTTTTTATCATTATAACTGAATGTAACAAACTTACCATGCCGTCGTCAAACCGCACAATACAAACTTCAGTAAAAGGCTGGAAAAAGAGGCGTTTTGGGGAATTCAAAAAAAATGAGTAACTTTGTAAGTTAATTGCCAGAATGGGCAATTTTGCGAAATTAAAAACTCTGAAATCAACTATAATGGCTGAAGAACTTGAATTGAACGATAGCGCACAGCAACCCAGCGAAAACGGTGGTTACGAAAAACTGATTACCCTCACCCCTCGTGAGCATATCCGCCTGCGCCCTGGTATGTATATTGGCAAACTTGGCGACGGTGCTCAAAGCGACGATGGTATTTATGTACTCATCAAGGAAGTGATGGACAACAGTATCGACGAATTCAACACCGGTTTCGCTAAACAACCAATTATCAGCATTGATGTGGTGGATGGCAGTGTTACTATCCGCGACTATGGCCGTGGCATTCCACTGGACCAAGTGAAAGATGCATCAAGCAAGATGAACACGGGCGGCAAGTACGACTCAAAGAACTACAAACGCTCAGTGGGTCTGAACGGTGTGGGTATAAAAGCTGTAAATGCACTGTCAAGCGACTTCTACATACGTTCTATTCGCGATGGCCAAAGCGCCTCTGTCACATATAAAGAGGGTCTGGTGGTGGAAGAAAGTGGAATTTTGCCAAGTCCTGGCGAGGAAAACGGCACGCTCGCAAAGTTCACTCCCGACTCCAACATATTCAAGAACTACCAATTCCGCGACCATATCATCGAAGCGATGATCAAGAATTACTCATTCTTGAACACAGGCCTGACACTCATGTTCAACGGCAAGCGCTATCATTCACGCAACGGTTTGAGCGATTTGCTGAAAGAAAACATGACCAACGACCCACTCTACCCTATGATGCACTTCAAGGGTGAAGATATTGAAATCGTGGTAACCCACGCTGCTCAAGTGGGCGAAGAATTCTATTCGTTCGTCAATGGCCAGCACACCACCCAAGGCGGCACACACCAATCGGCATTCCGCGAAGCAGTGTCGCGCACAATCAAGGAATTCTACGGCAAAAACTTTGAATACAGCGACATCCGCAACGGCATGGTAGCCGCCATCAGCATCAAGGTGGAAGAGCCCGTGTTTGAATCGCAAACCAAAATCAAGCTGGGTAGCAATGTGATGTGGAAAGACGGCCCTACAATCTACAAATTCATCAACGACTTTGTAAAGAAAGAGGTCGACGACTATCTGCATAAAGATGCCACAACTGCCGAAATCATGCTGAAGAAGATTCAGGAGAGCGAGAAAGAGCGCAAAGCTATTGCCGGTGTGACTAAAGCCGCCCGCGAACGCGCAAAAAAAGTGGCTCTCCACAACAGCAAACTCCGCGACTGCCGCGTGCACTTCAACGACAATCGAGCACCTAAAGACAACGACCGCCGCGAAGAAACATCAATCTTCATCACCGAGGGTTTGTCGGCAAGCGGCTCTATCACAAAGATTCGCGACGTGGAAACACAAGCGGTATTCTCGCTGCGTGGTAAGCCACTGAACACCTATGGTTTGGCAGCAAAGAAGGTGGTGGAAAACGATGAATTCGCACTCCTTCAAGCGGCATTGAATATTGAAGACGGCATTGACGGGCTTCGCTACAACAAAGTGATTGTGGCAACCGATGCCGATGTCGACGGTATGCATATTCGCCTTTTGCTCCTCACCTACTTCCTGCAATTCTGTCCCGAACTTGTGAAGACTGGTCACCTCTACATCCTTCAAACTCCTCTCTTCCGCATCCGCAATAAAAAAGAAGCAAAGCGAAAGAGCGGAAGCAAAGAATCGAAAAAGACGAAACCAGAAACATACTATTGCTATTCCGACGAGGAACGCGTGACAGCCATCAACAAACTTGGCGACAAGGCGGAAATCACCCGATTCAAAGGTCTCGGCGAAATCGACCCAGAAGAATTTGCAGACTTCATTGGACCAGAAATGCGCCTCGACCGCGTGCATCTTCGCAAGGAAGACACTGTGAACAAACTGCTTGAGTTCTATATGGGTAAGAACACAATGGAACGCCAGGAATTCATCATCGACAATCTTGTGATTGAAGACGACGAAGATATCACACTTCACTAATAGTAAACAAGACTGATATGGCAAACAAAAGAATAGCACTTTTTCAAGGGTCATTCGACCCCTTCACCCGTGGCCACGAATCCATCGTGAAGCGCGCATTATCAGTTTTTGATGAAGTGGTGATTGCAGTGGTCAACAATAGCCAAAAAAAGGGTTTCCTTCCTGTGGATTTGCGAGTGCAACTAATTCAGAACGCCTTTAGTGACGAAGACAGAGTGAAGGTGGTTTGCAGCGAAGGATTAACAGTCGACATTGCCAAAGAGGTGGGCGCTTGCTGCTTACTGAGAGGCGTGAGAAACACCACCGATTTTGAATACGAAAAAGGAAATGCGGAAGTGAATCTCCGATTATCCGGTATTGAAACAGTACAGCTCTACACATCTCCGGAAGTGAGCCACATTAGTTCAACAATAGTTAGAGAATTGCTAAAATTCGACAAAGAGATAAAAGAATATATGCCTATCAAGCTCAGCAACGAATTGCTTGAAAAAGTGAAAGCTTTTAAACCATAGGCTACCACATAAAGTCTACAATCAAAATATAGGTGCATCATTCACAAGAATGACGCACACGACAAAAAACACATAGATATGAAAAAAGGATTATTTTGCATAGCGTTTGCAGCAGTAGCCATCATCGGAATCATCGCCCAACGCATGCCTGCAAACTTGCAAAAACTGCTCAATGCAGAATATGCAATCAATGCTCTTTATGTCGACTCTGTCGACGAAAATAAGCTTGTGGAAGATGCCATCATCGGCATGCTCGAAAAACTTGACCCACATTCAGCATTCACAACTGCCAAGGAAACGAAAGAACTGGAGGAACCACTTCAAGGCGAATTCTCTGGTATTGGCATTCAATACAACATGAAGCAAGACACTCTTTATGTGATTCAAACCGTGGTGAATGGCCCTTCAGAACGCGTGGGCATCCTTCCTGGCGACCGCATCGTGTCTGTAAACGACACCACTATCGCCGGTGTGAAGCTCAAAAACACCGACATCCAGAAGAAACTGAGAGGGAAAAAAGGAACTAAAGTGACCGTGAAGGTGAAGCGTGGCTCAAACCCCGAGCTCATCACTTTCGTGATTACTCGCGATAAAATTCCATTGCACAGCGTGGATGCAAGCTATATGCTCGACGCCAAGACTGGCTATGTAAAGATTTCAAGTTTCGGTGCAAAGACCTATCATGAAATGATGGATGCACTCAAGAAACTGAAAAAAGAAGGTATGGAGCAAGTAATTATCGACCTCTCTGACAATGGTGGCGGCTATATGGATGCAGCCATTCAAATGGTGAATGAATTTCTCGACAGAGACCAGATGATTGTGTACACCGAAGGCTCAAAATCGCCTCGCAACGACGCTCGTGCCAATGGCTATGGAAATTTCAAGGACATGAAAATAGTGGTGGTGATGAGCCAATACAGTGCCAGCGCTTCTGAAATCTTTGCTGGAGCAATCCAAGACTGGGACCGAGGCCTCGTAATAGGTCGTCGTTCGTTCGGCAAAGGCTTGGTTCAACGTCCATTCAAATTCGAGGACGGCTCAATGATGCGCCTCACCGTGGCACGCTACTACACCCCTTCCGGACGCTGCATTCAAAAGCCATATGTGAAAGGCAACAAAAAAGGATACGATGAAGATTTGCTCACTCGATACAATGCTGGCGAATACTACAACATTGATAGCATTCAATTTAACGACTCGCTTAAATACAAGTCGCTCGTAAACAAGCGCACCGTGTACGGTGGCGGCGGTATTATGCCAGATGTATTTGTGCCAGTCGACACCACTGAATACAGTAAATATTATCGCGATATGCTTGCCAAAGGCGTCATCTATCAATATGCACTCGACTATGTGGACAAGCATCGTGCCGAATTGAAAGCCACCTACAAGAGCGTGAAGGACTACGACGAAAGATTCAAGTTGACTGATGCCGACATGAAAGCCTTCATTGAAGCAGGCGAAAAAGAAAAGGTGAAATACAACGAAGAGCAATACAACATCAGCAAGAATGTGTTCCTCACCTACCTCAAAGGCCTGATTTGCCGCGACATATTCAGCGACGACAGTGCTTACAGCATAATCGTAAGCCACAGTAACAAAGATTTACAAGAGGCTCTAAAGCTTATCAACGACGACACACGCTACCAGTCGCTTTTGAAAACTGGCAACCTCGAATACGAGAAAATTGCCGCAAAGCATAAAGAGAAAGCCGCTGAAGCGAAAAACAAGAAATAAAGATTGCGCATCATAAACACAGCGAAAGCACGGTTCAAACATAGGGAACCGTGCTTTCGTTTTATGTTTTGGAATGTTTACAGAGTCAGTCCATTGAGGAGGACGATGTATTCGTCGATGGCTTGGCGAATCTCCGAGCATCTGATAAATTCATCAGCAGTGTGACTTCTGGCAGAATCGCCAGGCCCCATCTTTAGTGATGGGAAGGGCATCAATGCCTGGTCGCTCAATGTGGGCGAGCCAAAGGCGGTCTTCCCCATGATTTCCGTTCTCTTCACCACGGGATGTATAGGACTTATTCCAGAAGGATTAAGGCGTGTAGAGTGAGGCGTAAGCTGGCATTCGGGCACAGCATTTCGCAATATTTCAAGTGTTTCAGCATTTGAATATGCATCAGTGGTACGAACATCAACAAGAATCGTACACTTATCGGGCACTACATTGTGCTGACGACCAGCCTCAATTTTTGTGACTGAAATTTTCACGGGCCCCAACAGTTCCGACTCTTTCTCGAAACGGAAGTTACGAAGCGTGTTAATCACATCTATCGCTTTATAAATGGCGTTAACACCCTCGTTGCGTGCAGCATGTCCGGCAACACCGGTAATTTCGCCATCAAGCACCATTAAGCCTTTTTCAGCGATGGCTGGCTGCATGCCTGTGGGCTCGCCTACCAAAGCAAAATCGATGCGTGGGAGCAAAGGAAGCACTGCCTCTATACCATTCTTCCCGCTCACCTCCTCTTCTGCCGATGCCAAGAAAATAAGATTGAAAGGTTGGGGTATAGAAGTGAGGGCTCTATATGCAGCCATCAGCGACACCACCGAAGCACCATCGTCGTTGGTTCCAAGGCCATAGATGGCATCGTCTTCTTCCGCAGGAGTGAAAGGAGCGTGCTGCCATCCCTCAGTCACCTTCACAGTGTCGATATGGGCATTGAGTAAGATAGTGGGCTTATCTGGGCAAAAATCCGCAGTCTGGCACCACAAATTATTCACGTAGCGCTTCGGATTCAAGCCAAAGCGCTGCATGGCCATCTCTACGACATCGGCCACAGCCTTCTCCTCCCTGCTGAACGATGGCACTGCCACCATTTCTTTCAGCAAGTCGATAGCATCGTAATATAGTTCGTCGATATCAAACATTGCCATTATTTGACAAATTTCTCTTGAATAGAGGTTGGCACACCGTCTTTATGCACCATAATATTAATAGTCTTAGCACGGAAATATGCACTCGACACATAAATATAGCCATCGTAGATTTGATTGGTGCCAAACGAATTTTTCACTTTATAGAATTTGTTGCCTTTCTGGTCTTTTGCCATGCCTACAATCACCATTAAATGGTCGTCAACCGTTTCAAAAGAATCGAACATTTGCTGACGAACATCTTGTGTTACCTCAATCTCAGGTTGTGGACCATTAAATTCATAAAGCTCTTTTTCTCTATCGTTATTCGGTAATTTTTTCCATCTTTCGAGGTCTTTCTTATTCATGTCGGCCTCGCTTTTGAGTTTTGGCATGATGGCATAGCCGTTGTCCCATTGCCAACTCTTTTCGCTTATATCAGCCGACCACGCCACAGAATATCCATTGCTTATAGCATTGTCTACAATCTGTTCCATTTCATCGAGTTGCACATTCTTCATCTTAGCCCAAAGCCAGTTGTCGGGAATTTCAATGATAAATTCTTCGTAGAATGGATGGTGAGTGAACGAACTGTACGCCTGGTAATCTGCCATATTTAGTCCAAACGAAGCGGCATAGGTCTTTGGTGTGTATTCCACTCCATCAACGACAAACTTTTCAGGAGCCTTTCCGAGATATGCATCAAGAATGCCATTAATACCACTAAGCCATGCGGTAGAATAACGCTTCCCAGGCTTAGCGACAATGCCTTTCATAAAACCTTTCATACCGGCAATGAGCTCTTGATGGTCGTGCTGGGGCTCGCCATAGTTCAATCCATTATACACATCTTCAGGAACCATGCCATATTTATCCCATGCATATACAACATCCATCGCGCCACCTCCTTGATTGAAGCGCATCTCACCTTCCATGCGCATATATTTCTGCGCTTTTTCAGGATAAAGACTTCTTACAACATACATTTCGCTCAAGTCCACTGCCTTTCCCGATGTGCGAAGAATTTCGTTTTCCATAAGTGCCACTACTGAAAAGCACCAGCAAGTGCCAGTTTCGTATTGGTCTTTGATAGGGGTGCACTTCACCACCTTAGTATCGGTAAACTTAAAGCCTGTAGACTCAGGTGTAACGACATCAGCATTTGCCGAACATATGCATCCGCTCACTAATGCAGACAGCATAATAGATTTCATCTTACTCATATGTTTATGTATTTATTGAGGGTAAATATTCTGTATTAATTCTACAAATTTATGAAAAATCTTCAAGTATCACCCTATTTTAGAAGATTAAACATACAGAAATGTTAATTATTGGTTTTTTTTTCAGCATTATTGGAATTGATGTTAATATAAAAGTGAATATGACTACTATTAAGGAGATTTTGAGTAATTTTGTATTGTTAATCAATAACAGACGAACGATGGTAAACGAATTAGTTGAACTCATCAACAAACAAACAAAAAGATTCGGCGACCGAGAGGCTCTCCGTTTTCGTGATTACAAAACCCAAGAATGGTTTTCTATTTCTTGGAATCAGTTCAAAACCAATATTGAGCGAGAAGCAAAAGCGCTATATAAAGCAGGATTGGAAGTGGAAGGCAAAGTGGCCATTTTCACCCAAAACTGCCCAGAAATTCTGACAACCCATTTCGCAGCCTATACCAACCGTGGCGTGGCCGTACCCATTTATGCCACAAGCAGCAAAAGCGAGGCGGCCTATATCATCAACGATGCCCAAACCATCGTACTTTTCGTGGGCGACCAACGCCAATACGATGTGGCCATGGAACTGCTCGACGAATGCCCTTCGCTAAAATATGTCGTTACGCTCAACCCTCTCGTTGAGAAAAAAGCCGACGACAAAATAAGCATGACCTGGGAAGAATTTCTCGATTGGGGGGATGATGTGGATATGTCGCTCGTCAACCAACGTAAAGAGAGTGCTCTCCCATCTGACTTGATGTGCCTTATCTACACATCAGGTACCACCGGTGTTCCAAAAGGCGTAATGCTCACTCACGCCAATTTCAATGCTTGTATCCTCGCTCACAATATGCGAATCCCAAGCCTCAACGAAGACACCGACGTGTCGTTGAGTTTCTTGCCAATGAGCCACATCTTTGAATTGGGGTGGAGCATGGTGTGCTTAAGCAATGGTATTCGTGTGGTTATCAACCACAATCCTAAAGACATTCAAAAAGCGGTGAAAGAAATACAACCCACTTGTATGTGCAGTGTGCCACGTTTCTGGGAAAAGGTTTATGCAGCCATCACCGACAACATAGCAAATGCGTCGCCAGTGGTAAGAATGCTCTTCAACCGTGCTGTGGCAGTGGGTAAAAAGCGCGAAATGAAATATCTCCGCACAGGCAAAAAGGTGCCAATGCTTTTGGAGAAGCAATATCAGTACTTCGACAAGAAGGTGTTCAGCCGTTTGCGCTCCGCCATCGGTATTGAGCAACCACACCTCTACCCCACTGCAGGCGCAATGCTTTCCGACAATATCACAGAGTTTCTGCGCGCAATCGGTATTCCCATCGTGATTGGTTACGGCTTGAGCGAGACTAACGCCACTGTCACCTTCTATCCCGACACCAACTGGGAATTAGGCACCATTGGCACACCAATCCCCGGTGTGAAAGTGAAGATTGGCCCTCAGAACGAAATTCTCGCGAAGGGTCCAACAATTATGAAAGGCTACTACAATAAGCCAGAAGAAACTGCCAAAGCGATAGATGAAGATGGTTGGTTCCACACTGGCGACTGCGGTGCCATCAATGAAAACGGTCAGCTCATTATCACCGAACGTCTGAAAGACTTGTTCAAAACAAGCAATGGCAAGTACATTGCTCCTCAAGTGCTTGAGTCCCGTCTCGGCCAAGACCTTTTCATTGAACAAGCTGTGGTGATAGGCGATGGCAGAAAGTTTGTGTCTGCCCTCATTGTTCCTTCGATTGACGCATTGAAAGCCTATGCCAAGAAGAAAAAAATCGCATTTACAGACAATGCCGACCTTGTGAACAACAAGGAAATACACAAGATGATGGAACAGCGCATCAACGAGTGGCAGAAAGACCTTGCCAGCTACGAACAAATCAAGCATTTCATACTCATGCCTCGACCATTCACAATGGAAACGGGCGAACTCACCAACACGCTAAAGATTCGCCGCTCGGTAATCAACAAGCGCTACGCCAAACTTATCGACGCAATATATGCAGCTGCAGAAAAACAGCAAAAAAAATAAATAAACGGGCCTCTTGCCCATAGTATTAACAAAAAAAATCATTGAGCTCAGATGATTACACAAGAACAATTAAAAGAGATACAAGAACGCTCGGATGCGTTGAGGAGGTATCTTTGACATCGACAGCAAGAAAATTGAAGTAGAGGAAGAAGAATTGCGCACTCATGTGCCCGACTTCTGGCTCAACCAAAAAGCTGCCGAAGCACAAATGAAAAAAATCAAAATGCTTCGCTTCTGGATTGACAGTAGCAAAGAGGTGGAGCAAGCAGTTGGAGAAGTGGCAGTAGGTTTCGACTTCGTGAAAGAAGGCGTAATCTCTGAAGAAGAACTCGACAAACTGTACAACGAAGCAAAGGAAAAAATTGAGAAACTTGAATTACGCAATATGTTGCGTAATGAAGAAGACAAGATGGATGCCATCTTGAAAATCAATTCGGGTGCGGGCGGCACTGAAAGCCAAGACTGGGCATCTATGCTGATGCGCCTTTACTTGCGCTGGTGCGAACGCCATGGCTACAAGACATCTATCGAGCACATTATCGACGGTGATGAAGCCGGTATCAAATCTGTTACCATCAGCGTGGAAGGTGCTTTTGCCTATGGCTATCTGAAGAGCGAGAACGGCGTGCATCGCCTCGTTCGTGTTTCGCCCTACAATGCACAAGGCAAGCGCATGACCTCATTTGCCTCGGTGTTTGTGACACCACTTATCGACGACACCATTGAAATTGAAATCGACCCTGCTCGCCTCACTTGGGACACCTTCCGAAGCGGTGGTGCCGGAGGACAGAATGTGAACAAGGTGGAATCGGGTGTGCGTGCTCGCTATCAATACAAAGACCCCTACACCGGTGAAGAAGAGGAAATTTTGGTAGAAAACACCGAAACTCGCGACCAACCTAAGAACCGCGAAAATGCACTTCGTAACTTGAAGTCAATCCTCTACAACAAGGAGTTGCAACACCGTCAGGAAGAGCAACGCAAAGTGGAGGACTCTAAGAAGAAAATTGAATGGGGCAGCCAAATTCGCAGTTATGTGTTCGACGACCGACGTGTGAAAGATCACCGTACAAATCACCAAACAAGCAATGTGAATGGCGTGATGGATGGCGATATCGACGATTTCATCAAGGCCTATCTCATGGAGTTTGGCGAAGAATAACGTTTGTTTTGACATGACAAAAGAAAAACTCCTGCTGGTGAAAGTGGGCGGAAAGGTGGTGGAAAACCCAGAAGCCCTCAACCAGCTTATCACCGACCTTTCTAATTTGGAAGGGCGGAAGGTGCTTGTGCATGGCGGAGGCGTGTTGGCCACAAAAACCGCCACAGCACTTGGCATCGAAACCACAATGGTGGAAGGTCGTCGCGTGACCGACGACAAGATGATTGATGTGGTGACCATGGTGTATGCCGGTCTTGTCAACAAGCGTGTGGTGAGTTTGCTACAAAGCAAAGGCACAAATGCCATAGGTCTGTGCGGTGCCGATATGAATGTGATTCTTAGCGACAAGCGCCCTGTGAAAACCGTGGACTACGGTTGGGTGGGCGATGTAAAGAAAGTGGACGGGAAAGCACTTTCCACCCTCATTGAAAGCGGTGTGGTGCCAGTGCTCGCTCCTCTCACTCACGACGGCCAAGGCCACATTCTCAACACCAACGCCGATACTATTGCCGCCGAAACCGCTAAAGGTTTGGCTGCCTATTACGACGTGACTCTCGTTTTCTGCTTCGAAAAGCGTGGTGTTCTCGCTGATGCCAACAAAGACAATAGTGTGATTACCTCGCTCAATCGAGAGGAATATGAAGCATACAAAAGCAAAGGTGTGATTACCGACGGTATGATACCCAAACTCGACAATGCGTTCTCTACTCTTGAAGATGGTGTGTGTGAAGTGGTGATTACACACGCAAGCAGTCTCAACGACCTCACTCAAGGCACTCATATCAAATAATTTTCCACAGTCCTTAAACTAACTGGCTTCATAATAGTCAAAACGACGGACTTGCGAATAAAAAATTTGAACAATGATGAATAAATACTTAAACGGAACGCTCAGCCTCACGCTCGCATTTGCATGCATGGCCGAGGCTAAGGCACAAACAGTGGAAATAACTCCCGAATTCAGCAGCGCCGTGAAACAGTACGAAGTGGTACAAACCTTCCACGACGGCATGGCGGCTGTGATGAAAGACGCTAAATGGGGCTATATCAACCATACAGGCAAGGAAGTGATTACATGCAGCATCCCAAAGCAATTCGATGTATGCATCGACCGAGAAGATTACGGTTTTTACCGTGACAACGGCTATGTACGCGACTTTAATGAAGGAATGGTGGCTGTAGCCAAAGAAACATCTGGCGCCAAGCATAACTATGAACGTGCGCTGAAATGGGGCTATATGGACAAGGACGGTAAACTCGTGGTCGACTACATCTACGACGAGGCTGCCGACTTCTGCGAAGGCCTGGCATGGGTTGCTAATGAGGAATTCCAAGGTTTTATCGACAAGCAGGGAAATAAGGTGCTCGACGGTGCCAAATACTATGTCCCCGATGCCGGTATGCTTAACTATTCATTCAAGAATGGTCTGGCGTGCGTTGTGAAGATGGACGATGAAGGCAATGCAAAGTATGGCTACATCAACAAGCAGGGGCAAGAAGTAGTGCCTTGCAAATACGATGCCGCCAATCCTTTCAGCGAAGGGAAAGCCTCTGTGGCTGTATACAAAGAAGAAAATGCCGATGCTCTTTTTCCCTATGTCTATAGCTATATCGACACCGAAGGAAAAGTGCTTTTTTCTTGCAAAGAAGGACTGAAAGCCGGCGACTTCCACGAAGGGATGGCATGGGTCACTGCTGATGCACAACAATATGGTTTTATCGATTCCACAGGCACACAAGTGATACCTCTGCGCTACTATACCGATGAAGTGGCTATGCCTAAATTCATTGTCGATTTCAATGAAGGTTACACAGTGTCGGGTATGGAAGACTATGTGGGCATGGAAACATTCACCGTCTACAAATTGATGGACAAGATGATGGTTCGCCCATCATTTAGGGTTGAAGGCCCTGTCTACGAAGGTGTAGCATTGAATGCTGCTAACAAGAAATTCGGTTTCATCAAACCCGACGGCACTCAAGTGGTGCCCTGCGAATACGACTACACACCATCATGTGTAGCGGGCGACATGATAAGCAGCAGCTATCGCTTTAACGAAGGCGTGGCTGCCGTGAGAAAGAATGGCAAGTGGGGCTACATCGACCTCAATGGCAAGTCCACTTTCTAAAAGAAAAAAAAATCCTAAATTCAATAAATCAGAAAAGCGCTGCACGAGGAGTGTAGCGCTTTTCTTTTTTGGTTAGCAGTTTCTTATGTATTATTTGTTGAATACGCCTTTTTGATAAAGGTATTGACCAATTTGCACAGCATTGAGCGCAGCACCTTTCTTGATTTGATCGCCCACTACCCAAAAAGTGAGACCGTTGTCGCTACTGTAGTCTTCGCGAATACGCCCCACATACACAGGGTCGCGACGATTCACAAACAGTGGCATTGGATATTCGTTGCATGAAGGATTGTCGACAACCACCACACCTGGTGCTCCCATCAGTGCCCTACGAGCCTCATCGGGAGTGATTGGACGTTCGGTTTCAATCCACACAGCCTCGCTATGGGCACGAATCACCGGCACACGCACACAAGTGGCACTCACACGAATATCTGAGTGCATAATCTTGCGTGTTTCGTTATACATCTTTGTTTCTTCACGAGTGTAGCCATTGTCCATAAACATATCGATATGTGGAATCACATTATAGGCCAACTGATGCTGGAAATGACGAACAGTCACAGAGTCTTTATTTGTAGCAATTTCTGCAAACTGTAGAGCCAATTCATCCATTGCCTCAAGTCCAGCACCGCTGGCTGCCTGATAAGTTGAAACTTGCACATTTTTGATATGTGATATTTTATCGAGAGGCTTCAGGGCCACTACCATCAAGATAGTTGTACAGTTGGGGTTTGCAATAATATTGCGAGGGGTATTGAGTGCATCTTCTGCATTCACTTCTGGCACCACCAAGGGGACATCGTCATCCAGACGGAAAGCGCTTGAATTGTCAATCATAATAGCGCCATATTTGGTGATGGTAGGAGCATACTCCTTTGCTGTACCAGCACCAGCCGATACAAATGCTACATCAATATCCTTAAAGTCATCATTGTGTTGCAGCAACTGAACCACATGGTCTTTGCCACGAAAAGTAAAAATACGACCCGCGCTGCGTTCCGAACCGAAAAGCACGAGTTCATCAATTGGGAAGTTTTGCTCATCGAGCACCTTCATAAATTCCTGTCCTACCGCGCCACTGGCGCCAACAATAGCAACTTTCATTTGTCCAAAAATCGATTTTTACGATGCACCGTCTGCATCAATTATTAAAAAGTGTCGCAAAGTTAGTATTTCTTTTTGAGTATCGCAATACTTGTAGTAAATTCATTCTTTATTACTTTCGATTTTTAGAATATTTATCCCGTATCAGACCTTGACATAGATATCATTTTTTGAAAAATCACAAAATATGGCTACCTTTGAAGTGATGAAAGTATTATTTGCAGGCGATGCGAGCAATATGCACTACTGTCTGGCGCAAAAACTGCGCGAGATGGGACATCATGCAGTGGTGGCATCTGGCGGCTCTGGCTGGATGAACACTGGACGAGATATTGATTTGCGACGCTCTCCCGGAAAAATTGGCGCCATCGGATATGTGGCAAAACTGTTGACCAACCTGCACAGAATGCGGGGTTTTGATGTGGTGGAATTGGCAAGCCCTATTTTCTTCCAACTCAAACCCTGGCGACTCCAGCATATCTTCGATTATCTCAAAAAGCACAATGGTAAAATCGTGCTTTCGGCTCTTGGCACCGACTATGTGTACTACAACGCCTGCTTCGATGGCCACACCTATAGGTATAGCGACTACATGATTGGCGACGAGCTTTCTCCGTATGTTGGTTCAAATGAATACAAAGCACAGCTTCAAGACAACTGGAAAGCCGATTTTATGAAAGCATATAGCGACCATGTGCTGGCGAACATCGACGGCGTGGTGGCTTGCCTGTGGGAATACTATGCTGCCTATGCCCCGATTATGGGCGACAAAGTGGTGCATGCTGGCATTCCAATCGATGTGGATGCACTTCACCCCCACTTTATAGAAGAGGAGCCGAAAAAGGTGAGATTCTTCATTGGCATTCAGCGCGACCGCACTGTGATAAAAGGCACCGACCGTATGCTGAAAGCGCTTGAAAATGTACACGAGCAAATGCCGGATTTATGCGAAATTGAGCGTGTAGAAAATCTTCCCTATGCTGAATACATACAGCGAATGAACCGCAGCCACGTGTTGCTCGACCAACTCTATTCCTACACTCCTGCCACAAATGCTCTCCTGGCCATGGCACAGGGCATGGTAGCTGTTTCAGGTGCTGAACCTGAATACTATGATTTGATAGGTGAAGCCGATAATCATCCTATCGTGAATGTATGCCCCACTCCCGAAGGCGATATCGAGGATAAACTACGATGGATAATAGAAAATAAAGCCAAATTGCCAGAAATGAGCAAATGCAGCAGAGCATTCGTAGAGAAACACAATGCGGCTGGCATTGTGGCCGACCGCTATCTTAAATTCTGGGAATCGCTATAGAGTAAATTCCTTATTGCTTACTGGCTTTGATACGCTTTTTCACATTCTGATTTACCACGTTTCTGTACAAATCCATCTCTTTCAAGTGCAAATTACCCTTAGGAAATAGATATGATACTGCGGGAACAAAATATTTATCCTCATCGATACCTTTCACCTTCAGCACATTATAAGCAGGCATTAAAGCCACCGTCATCGTGTCGGACAATGTCGTCTCTTTGGCATCTACCGACCATGACACAGGGTTGATGCAAAATTGATTTTCACCACTAATAACTTGATTGATGCTCTCGGGTTGCGTGACAGAATTGAAAACAACAGTCACACCTTGGTCGGCTTCTCCTTTTGCAGCGACAAAGTGTTTCGACTGCTTCAAATCTTCTTTTGACACCTTGAATCCCACCACATACGCAGCAATCATTCTGCTAAATGCAGCGTCGTCCATGTGCTTCAATAAATTCACTACGCCACAGCCTCCTTGACTGTAGCCAGCAAGAATGAACTTGCGGCCGCCATTCAAGTGTTTCATATAATAATCAAAAGCGCGCTTCACCTCATCCATTGCGGCTGGCAAATAAGTATCCACAGAGTCTTGATGAGCCCAGCATTGAAGCGTCATGTGCTGATAGTAAGGGGCAAAAAAGTTCGCAGAATCGGCAAACATGGCATTGGCGAATGCATATTCTCTGGTTTCTTTTTTGTTCCAATCACTATTCACCTGCGCATAATGATGAACCGCGCCCTTGCTGTCGGTCCAATCTGATTGCCATGTGGAAAGTACATAGAACACATCCACCTTTTCGTTGTCGATAGTCTGATGATTCTGATACCAATTGCATGCAAGCGAATAGTCGGTTTTTACAGTCAGGCCAAAATTCTGAGCTTGCACCTGAAAATTGCCAAAAATCAGCAACCAAACGAATAAAACCAAATAATATCTTTTCATATTCACGTCATGTGATTTTAAACAACACATCGGGCCTTACAGTGAAGTAAAACCCGATGCACATTATTTCTTTTTCTTAGAGATATTTCTGAAGAGCATTCTTCAATGCGAGAGGATCTTCAATGCGTTCCTGAATTTCACCATTCTTATCGATGATGAAAGTGGTAGGAATACTGTAGACCTGATATTGCTGAACGCTCTTTGAATTTTCACCTGCAGGGTCGTAAACAGCAATCCAAGGAAGGTTTTTAGCTGCATCGCGCCATGCACCAAGGCTTTGGTCAAGACCAACCTGGAAGATAGTCACACGGTCTTTGTATTGGCTGTAAATGTCGTTGAGCACTTTGTTGAATGCAGGAGAGAATGATTGGTCGTACATTGTGAAGTTGAGCAAAATCACACGGCCTTTCTGTGCTTCCTTCGCAAGCGATTGCTGAACACCGTTGCAGTCTTGCAATGTAACATCAAATAACTTAACCACCTCTGCCTCAACAGGAGAGCCACCAGAGATACCAGCAGCTGCACGTCTACGCTTTTGAGCCTCGAGAGTCATATTCACGAGATATTGAGTGCGTGGGTCATCTTTTCGGTAAGAATTGAAGGCATTAGCCACTGCACCAATAATCTTCATGTCGTAATCGTTCATCGGGTCGAAAAGAGGGTGACCATTGATATACTTGTTGATAATGAAGTAAGCCACGATGCCCGAGCCATTTTCGTCGGCAAGAATCTGCTTAACAAGCTCTTTCTTCCATGCCTCAATCTTTGCTGCAGGAGTACCTTCCTTCGCATAAGTGATTGCATCCTTTTCAATCTTGTTGATTTGCTTGGCGTGTTCAGTGCCATCAATATTGAAGTCGACATCAAATGTCTTCAATTTTGAGTCGATTGTAAGGCTTTCAATGCTGTCGACTGTGAAATAAACCGACTTGTCGGCACAACGCAAACGATAAATATTAGGGAATTCAGGTGCATCGTAAGAAATACTGTATGAACCGCCGCTTGTAGTTGCTGAGTCGAGAATAAACCAACTGCCGTTATTAGCCACTTCAAGATAAAGGTTGGTAGTGTCGGCTGCGCCTTCCACATTACCGGATACTTTAAATTTGTTGCCGCCAGTGCATGCACATAACAATGCCATCGCAGCGAACGAAAGGAATAAAATTTTCTTCATTATATAAAATTTGAATGTTCTAAAAAATAATGTGCGAAGTTACGGGAATTAGAGCGAATAACCAAATGAAAAGGCTATAAATTGACTTACAATCCCAACACAAGCCCTACAGAAAGGGTATTGATTTTAGGACCATAGCCATCTTTAATCACACGGCATGGACTGTAGCGCACATAAGCACCAATTTTTCGGTAATTAACACCGGCAATCACATCAAATGTGACTGGCGACTGATGAATGCCCTTGCTCGTGGATTCTTCCACTTTACCTTCAGGTGAATCGTATACAGTAACCACGCTTGAATGCACATTGAAATTTGTGATTTCGCCCGCGAACACATCCACATATCGGCCGATGCGTTGACGAATTATAACTGGCAATTCCAATGCAAACACTTTAAGACGCGATTTGCGGGGAGTTGCACCTGCTGGGTACGGAAGCACCTTAACACCCGACTCATCAACAGAGAAACGCTCAGCAGAGCCCAACTTGTAGTTTTTCCAGTCCAAGCCCAAACCAACGCTGATACGCTGGCCATGACCAGTGTTGTATTTTGCACCAATCACATTCAACCAAGAGATTTCAAACGACTTGCCCATCTTCACATCAGCCTCCGACGATATGCCATCGACAAATCCAAAAGCAAGCCCACCACTGGTGATGTTCCAACCCACACTATCGGTGAGCAGTGGATACCAGTCAACTTGAATGTATTCCTGCTCTTCAGCATTAGTGTATTGAGCAGAAACTAATGATATAATAAGCAGCAATGCTGCTGACAGAAATCGTTTCATACCACAAATTTAGTAAAAATCCTCAAGACCACAGGCATAATAGCCCGCCTATTTCCTAACACACATCAATTCAGAATCGGAGCCTTGCATCTTGGGCAAGTATCGGTGTCAAGGCTTACCTCACTGCCACAGAACACACAGCACACATGCGTATCGGCAGAAGAAAGGCGCTTCTCAAATGGAATGGGAAACTGTGGAAGATAGCGAATTTCATCGCCTATTTTCAGATAACTGTAAGCCGCCCCATAACCAGTGCTTTTGTGGGTGTGCTTCTTACCGTGTTGATCACGTGTGACAATGTAATAGGTTGTAGTAGTGCTCGTGATGCCATCGTCGTCGGTTGACGTCTTCGTTTTATATCGCAGGTCTGTCACCGTTCCGATATACGACTTCTGCATCTTTTGCTTCACTGTCGGGAAAATGCCAAAGATGAACATAATGAGCGAAAGTATAGGCCCGTAAGTCAATGCCTCACTCATTGTTATACTGTTGGAAACGTGCGCATAAATGCAGAAACCGATAATCGGGGCCATAACCACTACCGCCAAAGCTATGTTTCTCCATCGCCTCTGCATTGCAAGATACTTTTTCATCTCTGGAGACTCCAATTTCTGCGAGTAGCCTCTATAGGTCAGAGGGTCAATGGCATTACTGGAATCGTTGCTGTTAATTGCCGAACCACATTTGGGGCAAAATAATGCATCTATTGGAAGTTGCGTACCGCATTTAATACATTGCATATCATGAAAATTATTAGTTAAAATCAAATTATGAACTTACACTACAAATGTACATAAAATTTACGAAATCATTACATCCTTAAGTTAAAAACGATAAAAGCAATAGGCAATTGAAAAATTTTATGTAACTTTGAAATACAATAAGGAGAAAACGGCTTGTTTCCTTATATATAGCCTATAAGATTCACTCATTTTTTAGGCAAAAAATTAAATGTTTTTACAAATTACTAATTACTTAAAACAATGAAGAAATTTCTACTTTCTATGCTTGCCCTTGTGGCAATGAGTGTCAGCACCTCGGCACAAGAGATTACCGTACCAGCAGAGTTGAACGGATGGTATGCGGGATATTATGTTGCCACCAACATTGATATTCCCACACTCAAAAAAGGTATTGACCAATTCATAGCTTTTGACGGATTAGCAGGCGACACATGGACAGAAGATCAGCAATATTCTTTGGAGAGCACATGCCACTGGGGAGATGACGAAGACCCATACTCTTATTTCGGACAAATTAAAAACAACAAGTTTTTTGTGGGCGGAGATTTAGCCTCAAAGAACTATTATGCCTTCTTCTTCATCAATGGTCCAAGAATGTCGGCAGGCACACCATGGCGCATGTATATTCCTCCGAAAAGAGGCGCTTGCACGCTGACTAACGACGACCTCTACCTGCAAGGAGCATTCGGTCAAGGAATTTTCGAGCCAACAGGAGTAAAGACTGTAGTGGCCGGCCCTACGACTTCAGCTAAAGCTATCAAGAAGATTGTGAACGGACAGCTCGTGATAGAAAGAAACGGCGAAAAATACAATCTACAAGGACAAGTTGTAAAATAAAAAACTTATACTTTGGGCTATAGGCTGCAAACAATCAAGGTTGTTTGCAGCTTTATTTTACCCATGATATATCGAACAATGAGAGTTGGTTGTATCAAAACGGGAAATCGGACACGCTTATTCGTGGGCTCATTCCTGCCAAAAGAAAAACAAAAATGGAGACGAAACAGCTGAAGCACCCGAAACACCCGAAACACCTTTTCAGTACCATTTTGACAGTGGAATGGGTATGTATTTTACTGAGAGAGAGGATGGTGGAGTGGTCAGGTGGTTAAAATTTCTATTGAAAACTGTAAGCGAATACGTGTCGTGAGATTGAGATTTTGCAGTTTATATACTTGTTGCGACAAAAACTGAAAAACGCCATTAACAATGTGATTCAGAGTGAAACACCCATTGAGACACCCCATGTGAAATATTCAATATGCCAAAGAACTCTGTGCGAAGATAGGCAATTCGAAAAGCGTAGGCAATGCCTAAAAGGGATTAACGAGTGCGGGGTCTAAATTTTATTTGTTCAAAAGACCTGACTGAAAGTCGAGTCTCGATTTTGTGGGCGTTGACGGATTCTTTCTACGCTGCGCTGCGAAAGCGCTGAAGCGATAACGAACCGGGCGGTCCTCATCTCGCAACGACGCACAAAAAAAGACCCGACAAAAGTCGAGTCTCATTTTTGTGGGCGTTGACGGATTCGAACCGCCGACCCTCTGCTTGTAAGGCAGATGCTCTGAACCAGCTGAGCTAAACGCCCTATTGCTTAATTGCGTTGCAAAGGTACTGCTTTTTTTTGAATCTGCAAATTATTTTGCACTTTTTCTGTCTTAAAACACAAAAAAAGTTCTCAAAAAAAGGTTACTCCCCTACCCGTTTTGAGGTAAGAGAGTAACTTATAGACGTTTACATATTTTTCTTGCAGAGAAGAAAAAATCCTAACTGACAGGAAAAATTTATTCGTGTTCTACGAAGTTGTTTGAATAACGGTCGACCATCATCTTGAAATCGGCATGACGACGAACGAGTTTCAAGTTCACATATGGCTCTTCGCTCATATTTACTTCGTAAAGGCTACCGTAACCATTAGCCAATGCGCTTTCAAGATATTTGAGAGCCATGTCGTTGTCGCCAATGTCGGAAAGCAATGCCGATGCAATGGCGTAAGCTTCACCACCAGGAAGTGATGTGGTCATAATATTGTCTTGGGCCCATTTTTTTGCTTCTTCGTCACGACCGAGTTCGTGGAGTGCGAAACCTTTAAGACTGGTCATATCGCTTCCATTATTGAGCATCATACCGAAATCGGCAAGTGCGGCTTCAGCATTGCGCATACGGTACTTGTAGAGCCAACCTCTGAGCAAGAGAGCCTCATTGTTGGTAGGATCTGCTTTAATGAGCTTATCAAGGACAGCCTGAGCTTCTGGTTGCTTGCGCTGAGCAAGATAAATACGAGCTTGTGCAAGGAGAAGCGAAGGGTCATTAGCATTCAAGCGTGATGCACGCATCAATATGCCGAGAGCAGCATCATAATTCTTGCCAGCTCCCTGGTGCTCAACGATTCGCGCCTTAAGTACGAGTGATGGCATATCGCTTGGACTCTTTGACAAAGCTTTGTCGACATTCAGCAGTGCGGGGTCGAACTGACCGAGTTCGAATTGGCACTTGGCTGCATCATAATAGATGGAATAATCATCATAGAAGCCCTTACTGATAATTTGCTTGATATCGTGCAATGCCTGACCATAGTGGAGGTGACGCATAGCGATTGAATAACGCAAATAGTAGAAAGTGCCTACAGATGGTGCATTTTCCACAGAGTTCTGAAGAGCGTTCATTACGTCATCGTAGTGCTCATCACTCATATTAACGAGAGCTGCGATAGCTTTGCTTTCATCGTTACCCACACTCATTGCCAAGATGATGTCTTGAGCAGCCACCTTGTATTGGCCGAGCATATTAAACACATCAGCACGGTTGATGTAGACTTGAGGTTCGGTTGGAAACAATTTCACTGCCCGGTCGCAATATTCTTGTGCCTTAGCGAAATCGTTGGTTTTTGCTGCCACGCGAGCCAAGCCATAGAGAGCATCATAGTTTTGAGGCGACATACGGAGAATGGCATTGAAGTTGGTCTCTGCGGTTGAATAATCACCGCGCTTAAGAGCCAACTTGGCAATCATATCCACCACATTAGGATTGGTAGAGTTGATTGCGAAGGCACGCTTCAAATCAGCGAATTCATTGTCGAGTTCCCCCTTTTGGTCATAAATCTTAGCACGAAGAAGGAGTGCATCGTAAAGCACTTCTCGTTCCTTCTCAGGACAGTCCTTAATGGTTTGAGTGATGTCGGCAAGCGCTTCCTCAACTTGATTGTTGTTGAAGAACTGATAAGAGCGTGCAAATCGAGTTGCATAGTCACCAGGTTCCTTATCAAGTTGCTGATTGTAAACCTTCATCACAGCATCGTTGATTTTACGCTTCAATGCCGCATCCTCATCGGTGGTCTGTGCCATTGAATTCAATCCGCAAGCAAACAATGCGAGGGAAAGAAAAAGATACTTGATGTTTGTCATATTCATTTGTTATTGTTTAATATTATCAATTTGATTGACTGCTTTCTTCAAAACCGACAGACGCTGGAGCAATCCTTCGAGCAAATCGAGTCGGAGCATATTAGCGCCGTCACTCTTCGCCACTGAAGGATTTTGATGAGTTTCGATAAACAAGCCATCGGCTCCTGAAGCGATTGCTGCACGTGCCACAGTTTCGATGAGATCGGGACGACCGCCAGTGACGCCTGCACTCTGGTTGGGTTGCTGAAGCGAATGTGTGATATCCACAATCACTGGTGCAAAGGCACGCATAGTAGGGATACCGCGGTAGTCGACAATGAGGTCTTGGTAACCGAAAGTTGTACCACGTTCGGTGATGGCCACATCATTATTTCCTGCATCACGCACTTTCTGTACTGCAAACTGCATAGCCTCGGGCGAAAGGAACTGTCCTTTCTTAATGTTAACCATACGGCCTGTGCGCGCTGCAGCCACAAGCAAATCGGTTTGGCGGCAGAGGAATGCTGGAATTTGCAGCACATCCACATATTGAGCAGCCATTGCGGCTTCTTCTGCAGTGTGAATATCGGTTACCACTGGCACATTGAATGTGTCGCGCACTTTTCGCAAAATCTTGAGCGCCTTCTCGTCGCCAATACCGGTGAAAGAATCGATGCGCGAACGATTTGCCTTACGGTAACTACCCTTAAAAACATAAGGTATACCCAACTCAGAAGTGATGGCAACAGCTTTTTCCGCTATTTCCAACGCCATCTCCTCACCCTCAATCACACAAGGGCCTGCGAGCAGGAAAAAATTGCCACATGGCGAGGCTTGCAATTGGTCTATAATCATATTAAAATTATATGTCGGTTAGTATTATTGATTCATATCTATTGCATGGCATGTGGCCACTGCAAACATGGCTGCAGTCTCGGTGCGCAAACGGCTTTCACCAAGCGAGACTGGAACAAACCCTGCCTCCAACGCCATCGTCACCTCTTCGGGGCTAAAATCGCCTTCTGGGCCGATAATTATCATCGTGTCGGTGCCTGGGCGATACTCTTTAGAAAGCAGACGACGCTGCTCGCGGGGCAACATCTTATCGCAATATGCAATAAATTTGTTGCCCTCAAACGGCATCTTCACCAATTCCTTGAATGGGGTGAGCTCGTCGAGCTTGGGCAACTGCGCCTTGAGCGACTGCTTCATGGCCGAGACCAAAATCTTTTGGATGCGCTCGGTCTTCAGCACTTTGCGCTCACTATTGCGACACAACAGGGGAATGATGCGATCAACTCCCATCTCCGTAACTCTATCGGCCATATCTTCCATACGGTCGAGATTCTTGGTGGGAGCCACACACAACACGATTTTATGCCCCCAGTGTGGAGGACACACTTTGTGCTCAACAATAGTCACAGCGCAACGCTTCGGATGCGCCATGGCTATTTTGCACAAATATAGGTTACCGCAACCGTCTACGACTTCAATCTCGTCGCCTTCCGACAGACGCAACACACGCACACAGTGCTTCGACTCTTCTTCCGAGAGCTGAAGCGTGGTGGCAATATTGGGGTCGTAGAAACGATGCATCGTATGAATCAAATTAAATTAGCAGATTATTTAGCTTCTGGTTCGTGTTTGTACTTAAACAAGAACATGAACGACACAGCCACAACCAAAGCAAAACCAGCAAAGATAAACCATGCAGTTTGCCAACCACCAGGAACGATTTCCATCAAGTAGCCCTTATCGTTGTATTGACAGAAGTGGTTGATGATTTGACCAGCAGCCAAAGTACCGACTGTTGCGCCCAAACCATTGGTCATCAACATAAACAAACCTTGACCAGACGCACGGGTACTTGGATCGCATTCCTTATCGACAAACAAACCACCAGATACGTTGAAGAAGTCGAATGCCACACCGTAAACCACGCAAGAGAGTACGAAGAGAAGCACACCTGGGAATGATGGGCTACCAACGCCGAAGAAACCGAAACGGAATACCCAAGCAAACATAGCAATAAGCATTACCACCTTAATACCAAACTTTCGCAAGAAGAATGGAATGAGCAAGATGCAAAGTGCTTCAGCCACCTGTGAAAGCGAAACAAGCATGGTTGCATTGTTGGCAGCGAATGAATTTGCAATTTCATCCACTGGTGAGCCCTTGAAGCTGGTGAGGAATGGAGTAGCGTAGCCATTGGTTACTTGGAGCGACATACCAAGAAGCATAGAGAAGATGAAGAACATAGCCATCTTCTTTTGCTTAAAGAGTTTGAATGCGTCCAAACCAAGTTGTTGAGCAAGTGATTGACCTTCTTTCTTCACAATCTTACATTGTGGCAAAGTCAAGCAGTAAACGAACAGAAGCACGCCCAATACACCAGAAACGAGGAATTGGAAGTGAGTGAGTTGGAACTTGGTGTCGTCGGCGCCAAGAGTGAAGCCGAATGAACCGTCATGCCAAGTTGCACAGTTCACAAACCACATTGTGGCAATGAAACCAACAGTACCGAACACACGGATTGGTGGGAAGTCTTTCACTGTATCCATTCCGTTATCCTTCAAGATAGTGAACGCTGCAGTGTTGGAGAGCGCCAAAGTAGGCATATAGAATGCCACGCTCAAAGTGTAGGTAGCAATAAACATCGCCTTATCGGGAGTGGCAGAAGCCTGCCCCATCATAAACAGAGAAATCATACCTGCACCTGCCAAAAGGTGGCAAATACCAAGAAGGCGTTGTGGCTGAATCCACTTGTCGGCAACAATACCCATAAGAGCAGGCATAAAAATTGATACAATACCTTGGATAGCATAGAACCATGAAATTTCTGCACCCATGCCAGCCTTTCCAAGGAAATTGCCCATACATGTCAGATAAGCACCCCATACAGCGAACTGCAGGAAGTTCATTACAATCAGTCTTAATTTTAAATTCTTCATTTTATTTAATTTTTATGTTTTGTTTTATTCGTCTTCCGTGTTTGAAGCATTTTTCTTTTTGATGATTTTCTGGATTTCAGCCGCCAGTTCGTAATCTTCCTGTTCGACATAGCGCTGCATACGCTCTTCCAGCTCATCAACAGAGAAATCTTCCAATTTTCTATTCTTTTTATGCACAATCGGGCTCTCGGCTTTCTCTTCCATATAGATGCCCGTCTTTTTCACAATTTCAGGAGTGGTGTAGATAGGAGTGCCTGTGCGCAGAGCCAACGCAATAGCATCGCTCGTGCGAGAATCGAGGCTGATTTCGCGCTCGCCGTTACTCAATTTCAGTTCACTCATGAAAATGCCTTCGCTAAATTTGTAGATAAACACTTCATCAAGCGAAATGCCATAGGCATGAAACATGCTTATCATCAAATCGTGCGACATAGGCCGAGGAAGAATCACATTCTCCAAACGCATGGCGATGGACTGTGCCTCAGCCACACCTACCACAATAGGAATGCGATGCGGTCCATCCACCTCGCGCAACAGGAGCGCATACGCACCACTCTGCACGGGGTTGTAGGTTATCCCCATCACTTTCAATTCCACCTTGTCCATATTCTATAAATTTATCTTTGTTATAAATAATTATCAATCCACTTTCTGACCAGTAATCACGCCACTACCATAGCACAAATGTCCCTGTGCATCATAGACAACTGCAAACTGGCCAGGAGCGATGCCTTGCACATCGTTTTCACTTTCAATCACCCACTCGCCGTCGTGAAGGTGGGTGAATTTCGCTTTAGTGAGGATGGGCGTGTGGCGGTTTTTAAACATAATATCGACTGGTCCATCGGTTTCACCCCAAGGATTGCCCGAAATAAAATGCATTTCATCGAGATGGAGCACCTTGCCATATTGTTTGGCAGTGCCGTAGCCATTACTCACATAAATCACATTGTCGTTCACATTCTTCTTTACCACATACCAAGGTCCTCCACTCAATCCCAGACCTTTGCGCTGGCCAATGGTGTGGAACCAAAATCCGTTGTGCTCGCCGAGTTTCTTACCGGTCTCAATTTCAATAATCGGACCTTTCTTCACACCCAGATGACGACGGATAAAATCGTTGTAGTTGATTTGACCGAGGAAGCAGATACCTTGACTATCCTTTCGATAGGCATTAGGCATGTGCACTTCTTGGGCTATACGACGCACATCACCCTTTGGCAAATTACCGATTGGGAATATGAGATGCTTCAGCTGGTCGTAGGTGATTTGTGCCAAGAAGTCGGTTTGATCCTTCACTGGGTCAACCGCCATTGCCAAATATTTTGTGTCGCCCACAAAAGCAGTGTTGGCATAATGACCTGTAGCGGTCATGTCGAAATCCTTGCCCCAACGCTCTTCAAAATAGCCAAATTTAATCATGCGATTGCACATCATATCGGGATTTGGAGTGAGGCCTTGCTTCACGGTGCGGAGCGCGTATTCCATCACATTGTCCCAATATTCCTGATGCAGCGACACCACTTCGAGCGGCAAGCCATACTTCTTGGCAATCAGCGTACACATTTCAATATCCTCTTCCGCTGCACAGTCGCCTTCGTCGTTGTCCATGCCTATACGGATGTAGAAAAGCTGAAGGTCGTCGTGGCCTTCCTCTTTTAATTTATGAACCACAACGGCGCTGTCGACGCCACCAGAAATCAATACTGCTATACTCATTTCAGCTATATTTGAATTATTCTTTTTCTTATTTAAAATTACACATTGTCGAGCACCTCGTCCTCTTCTCTGTTGCGCTCAATGTTCACTGCAATGAGGTAGTCGACCGAAATCTTGCCAGGACCAGCCAAGAGCAAGAACAGGAACACACCGAGGAACATCACAGGATAACCAGGAGAAAATGCGAACACATTGGGGGAAATATTTGGAGAGAACACCAAATATTCGGCGTAAGCCATGATGGCAATGGATGGCACCAAAGCCACACGCATCAGGAATCCGAGCATAATGAAGGCTGCGCAAAGCAATTCTGTAATAGCAATTACCACAATAGATATTTCCGATTCAAGCGAAAGAATGCCTTCAAACTGTGGTGCAATCTCGCTCACATGAATGATTTGGCGAATGGCCACCAAGCAAAACATCAAGCCAATGAAAAGGCGCAAAAACAAACGGGAAAGATTAGTGTAGGTGTGACCTGCACTATACATGAAGAAGTTTTTAATTCCGTTGGGTACTTTCATTTGAGTGTACTATTATGGGTTAAACGCTCTTTTAATGTCGTCGACATATTGATTCTTGTTCATCACACGGTGTGCATTATCGAGCACGATGAAAGATGGCAATATGCGGATATCAAGATTCTTCTGCTCGGCAGTAGCTACGAGTGTCCAGTTTGGATATTTGTCGGCCTCAGCCAAGAAATCCTTAGGCTTGTCGCCCACATACACATTGATGACCTTTGTGTAGCCCTGGCTCACCAATTCGTTCACGCCAAGGTCGGTTTCGATACGGGTGCGAGCCAACGAACTTTCAACACCATCACCGGTGAAAAACAAGAGGACGATTTCTGCAGTGTCGACTGGCACATCGTAAATCTTTTTCTTTGCACCTGATGCGTCGGTAATTGAGAAATTATAGATTTCGCTTCCCAACTTGGTATTGTTGATAGTGCGCATTTGTTCTGAATAATGAGCCTTTGCATCCTTCTTCATCCATGTGGCATCTACAGCCGACTGCAAGAACGACAAATACACATCGTCGACAAGTGGCTGTGGGGTGTAATAGAGAATAAATTCTGCTGTGGCCATCAAGCGCATGAAGTTGGGGTGGTTGGCCTGAGCCTTGTTCATCAGCAAACGAACTGAACTCTTGCCCACATTTTTATTCGCCGCGCCCATGATTTGCAAATAGTCGACAAATGTAGCTTGGAGAATGCTATCTGTGTCCTCTGTAAGAGGCTTGTGAAAATCAAAGTTATCCCAAAAGTGAGTGGTGCTATAATTGCAGCGGCTCTCGAGCGTGGTACAGGTGTCTGGAGCAACAGGATATTCAAACATCGTTTGACTTTGGGCACCGACTTTTGCTGCTGTCAATGAGAGCAGAATGAGAGAGAATAAAGCAAAAAACTTTTTCATATTTCGTTACGTTGTTACACAATTATCCAATTAAAAAGTAAAATTACAGTAAATAGACCACTCATCAAAATTTGAACGGTGAAAAAGAATGCGTTAACAACATTTTTTCACAAAACGAGCTATTCTTAGCCAGAAAAACACTATTTTTGCAATATGAACAATTACATTGTATACTTTGAATACTATAGCGCGGGCGAAAGCGGAAACGACAAATACCGCTTCACCGACAAGCAAGAGGCACTCGACAAAATGGATGAATTCAAGCGTGCCATAAAAATGAATTTCAGCGATTGTCCTGACTCGGAAATCATCGATGAGCCCGACTTTTTTGGCATCATGGACCACCAGAGTGGCGACTTTGCCAAAGTCATCCTCCAGCAAGGCAATTAACACCATCATCAATTCACAAAAAAACACAAAGAGGGTGTATCAAAATTCTGATGCACCCTTTTTTTGTGCCCTGATGTAACGTGCTGAAAAAAAGAAACAAAGCCCCAACTTTCCCAAGCTAAAGCTTTGCCATGTCACAAAGTTTTTGTATCTTTGTGATATACAATTATTGCTGTCCGGTAAAACTTTTTTGAATTGAAAAATTTAGGGCTGGTACTC
>JAUNNJ010000065.1 GCA_030531495.1 Bacteroidales bacterium | reverse complement strand
TGTTTCGGGTGATTCAAGTGTTTTATGTGATTATGGCAAGTGATTTGAGGCTTCTGTGAGAGTGGTAAAAAATCCCCTTTTTGACAAAAAAAATGCTCAAAGAAAAGCAATCCAAAATCTGTTGAATCGAACGAAGCGGCTTGCATTTGAATTAAAATATAGCAGGCGACTTTTTGCCGATTATCAAAAAATAGACACGAGTGGAATGATCAACTACACATTTATAGATACCACTTTCGACCAGATTTTGGGGTATTTGAACAGGAAAGAGTAAGAGATTTTTTTGAGTCAACTTGACAGCCATTCAAATCACAAGCCCCTCAAAAAAGTTCCAAGAAGCTCCCAAAAAGCTCAGAGTTCCCAGAGTTGCTTGGTGCAAAAAAAAATTTTTATAATTGGGTTTATAGTGGTATCTTTGTAGGGAAATACAATCTTATTTATCCAATTCATTTCATGCAGCAAAAAATTATCATCTTGGATTTCGGCTCGCAGACCACTCAGTTGATTGGTCGCCGCGTGCGCGAACTCGACACATTTTGCGAAATTTTGCCCTACAACAAATTCCCCGTTGGCGATGAGTCGGTGATTGGCGTGATTCTTTCAGGATCGCCCTACTCCGTTCACGACCCTGAAGCCTTTCAGGTGGATTTGAGCCAGTTTGTTGGCAAGGTGCCAGTGCTTGGCATCTGCTACGGGGCGCAGTACATATCACACAGTGGCGGTGGCAAGGTGGAGAAGGCCGACTCCCGCGAATACGGCCGCGCCCACCTCGAGGAATTCGATGCCACCAATCCTCTGCTGAAGGGTTTTGAGCCTCATTCACAGGTGTGGATGAGCCACGGCGACACCATCACCGCTATCCCAGCCGACTGCAAGGTGATTGCCTCTACTGCCAATGTGAAATATGCAGCTTATGCCAGCACCACCAATCCGGTGTGGGCTGTGCAGTTCCACCCCGAGGTGTTCCACAGCTTGCAAGGCACACAGTTGCTTCGCAACTTTGTGGTCGACATCTGCGGCAGCCGTCAAGAGTGGAGCGCTGCATCGTTTGTCGACACCACTATCGCTGAACTGAGAGAGCAACTGGGCGACGACCGCGTGATTCTTGGTCTGTCGGGCGGTGTGGATTCAAGTGTGCTTGGTGTGCTGCTCAACAAGGCCATCGGCAAAAACCTTACCTGCATATTCGTGGACCACGGTATGCTCCGCAAAAATGAATTCCAACAAGTGCTCAACGACTACGAGGGTCTGGGACTGAATGTGATTGGCGTGGATGCCAGCGAAAAATTCTTCGCCGACCTTGAAGGCGTGACCGACCCTGAACAAAAGCGCAAAATCATTGGCCGCGACTTTGTGGAGGTGTTCAACGCCGAAGCAAAGAAGATTACCGACGCCAAATGGCTGGCTCAAGGCACCATCTATCCCGACCGCATCGAGAGCTTGAACATCACCGGCAAGGTGATTAAGAGCCACCACAATGTGGGCGGTCTGCCAGAAGAAATGCACCTCAGCCTCTGCGAACCACTGAAGTGGCTCTTCAAAGACGAAGTGCGCCGCGTGGGCCGTCAGCTCGAAATGCCCGACCGCCTCATTAAGCGTCACCCATTCCCAGGACCCGGCTTGGCAGTGCGCATCTTGGGCGACATCACCCGCGAAAAAGTGCAAATCCTTCAAGATGCCGACGATATCTACATTCGCCACATGCAAGAATACATCTGCGAAGACGGCGAACGCCTCTACGACAAGATTTGGCAGGCAGGCACCGTGCTGCTGAGCACCGTGCGTTCGGTGGGCGTGATGGGCGACGAACGCACCTACGAACATCCTGTGGCATTGCGCGCAGTGACCTCGACCGACGCAATGACTGCCGACTGGGCACATCTGCCCTACGACTTTATGGCGAAGGTGAGCAACGAGATTATCAACAAGGTGAAAGGCGTGAACCGCGTTTGCTACGATATCTCCTCAAAGCCACCAGCAACAATCGAGTGGGAATAATCCAACATTTTAGACTCATACAATAAGGCTGTGTCATAATTGAAGTTTTATGACACAGCCTCCTGTGGATTTCGAACTGAAATAAATTTTATCCAACATACATCCAACAGCCAGACTTGCAATGAGAGTTTACAGGTCTGGTTGTTTTTTTTACGGATATGAATCGCTGGATTTTGATTGTTTTGAGAAAATGTTATATATTTGCATAATAGAATAGAAGGACTAACAATCTTCTGAGGAGAATTTTATGAGCAGAATGACTTCACTCCTTCAAATTTATTCACTAAAGCAAAAACAACATAACTTGGATATGAAAAAATTAGTTTCATTCATTTCAATGATTGCCGTGGCGATGTCGTCATGGGCGCTAAATGTGGGCGATACGTTCAATAGTTCTAATGGTGACTACACCTATGAGGTCAAGGTTGCTGCCACTTCCTCTTCAGCGGGCAAAATTGCCGTGAAGTCGTATAACAACACCACTGCTACCAGCAGTAAGATTGCACTCAGTCTCGTGGGTCCCGATGGATATATTTATAATATCACGAACATTGGTGCCAAAGCCTATTTTGGTCGCTCTAATATCACTAACATTACCATTGGTAGCAATGTTGCCGATATTGGTTTTGAAGCCTTCAGTGGCACGAATATAAAGACCCTTGAAATACCCAGCGCGGTCGCATACATCAACATAGGTTTTGCGAGAGGTTGTGAAAAACTTGAAGAAATCACTGTTTCTGATTTGAACAAGAAATTTACAAGTTATGACGGTGCCCTTTATACCAATGACTTAACTGAGTTGCACACGATGCCTGCTGCCAAGAAGATTGCAGTTTACCCCTCGCAGCTCACCTCGATAGGCAGTTATGCCTTTGCAAGTTCTGCAATAGAAACCATCGACATCCCCTATGGTGTCACAAGACTGATGAATGTGCCGTTTTATTTTGTCAAGAGTAAAGTAGTAGTAATTCCCAGTTCAGTAAAAGAGTTTACTTTAGATTGGGGGGATGGACCATTTTGGGGAGGCAATAATCTCACTGATGTTTATCTGAACTCCAACAGTGTCCCCGTTGAGAAGGCTTACGATTTTGTGACTCCTGGTACCCTCGGCCAAATCAACCTGCATGTTCGCCGTGAGCTGGCTTCGGAATTTAAATCTAAGTGGAGCGGTTTCAAGTCGATCAACGTTGACCCGCGAGTAGGCTTTGACCTGAGCATTGGCAAGCTGGACTTCTCAATCAATAGCACCGAGCCCTGCACAGTCAACGGAGCAAAATATGACGGCCGTGCAGCTGTTGTGCCTGGTATCAACTATGGCAACGTCAGCGGCGAGAACAACATCCCGTTTGTTCTTTCGATTCGTGGCAAGTACTATGCCGTCACTCAAATTGCTGATTTAACTTTCTCTCATTCTAACGCAACAAAATTTACCGGTGGAGAAAATATTGACTCTGTTGGCTATTCAAGCTTCAATGATTGTAAAAACCTCACATCGGTTTCGTTGCCCAATCTCAGTTACATTCGCCAGTATGCATTCATGGAGTGCAGCTCACTCACCTCATTTGCTTTCAATAAAAACCTTAGAGAAATTGGATCTGAGGCATTTTTAAATTCAGGCCTTAGCGGTGACGTTGTACTTCCATTCGGTTTAGAACGCATGGGCGAAAGCGCATTCAGCGGAACCAAGGTGAAGCGTTTGTTTGTTCCCCAAATTAAATATTGCGTTTACGAAATGTTTAAGGGAATGAGCAGTTTGACCGATTTGTATTTCAACAAGGATCTGTCATGGACCACTAATATGGATTTTACTGGCATGCCCTCAACCTGCTCTCTGCGTGTGCCTTACGAAGCTATTGATTCATACAAGGCAAATCCAGTGTGGAACAATGCATTCAAGACTATCACCAGCGGTGCGTGCGACTTTACCTATGGCTCAAATACTGCTAATGCCTTCACCAGCCCTTATCGCATCACTGTTGTGAGCGACACCCCCTTCACCGAGGATGGTGTGGAATATGCTGGCACTGCCAAGTATGTCAACTCTCCCAATATGGGCAACATGACCGCATACATGGCAAGCTCACGCGAGTTCTACCAATACTATGGTGCCGAAAAGCGTTACAAGATGATCAAGATTGACGACCACTGCTTTGAGGGTGCAATCAAGATGATAGACCCAGGTATTGACAAAATTACATTCCTTAAGGAAATTGGCGACTATGCCTTCAATGGACTGTCGACGATGACCGAAATCAAAATTCCTGCACAGGTGCGCAAAATAGGTGAGAATGCATTTGCAGGTTGCAGCAAGCTCACTTCAATCATTGCCGAGCCAACAACGCCTCCCACAGTGTATGCCAACACTCTCAGCAACCTCTACTACCAAGCCACCCTCAAGGTGCACAACAGCAGCCTCGACCAATACAAGGCAGCAAACTACTGGAAAAATTTCTTCAAGATCGTGAGCATTGAGGGCGACATCAAGGGCGATGTGAATGGCGATGGCGTGGTGAATGTGAGCGATGTAACGGCTCTCATCAACCGCATCCTCGGCACCGCAACCTATAGCGACGCCGTGTGCGACATCAATGCCGACGGCGTGGTGAACGTGAGCGACGTAACCGCCCTCATCAACCTCATCCTCGATTAAGAAATTAGAAGTTAGAAGTTATAGATTAGAGATTAGAGATTGGGCGGTAGGGACATGCCTTTGGCATGTTTAACCAGAGGGCTCGGAGAACTCTGAGAACTCGGAATTCTTGAAGGATACAGAGTGGTCCGAGTGATTTTGAGTGCTCTCTACTTCACACTTTCAGCTGGAGCTTGGCTTTGAGGAGGAGGCGTGTGATTTGAATGATAATCAGGGCGAACACGATGGATTCGGCGATGCCTACGAGGCCATGGTTCCACTCCACTGGCAACAGATGAAATTCACACATTTGCTTTAGGGCGTACCAGAAATATGGCAAGGCGTAGCAGGTGAGCGTGGCTGTGCCTGCTGGCGCTATGATGGCAAACCACGATGCCTTCCCTTTCACATCGGTGAGCCAATGAATGCAGGGCGTGGCTATGAAGAATATCATCAGGCAAATGAACAGCCATGTGGGGGTGGCAAGGTCTTTTGAGATAATCCAGAAATGATGACTGGCAAGTGTGAGCGCTCCCGACACCGCTGCCATTGCAATGAATGTGGGGAATATGCGACGCTGCTGCCCATTTTTCACCATGCGTGTAAGCAGAAGCGATGCCACCATGCCCGACATCACCAAGGCAGGATGTGTCCATCCACCTGGCCAGAATGGCAAAAAGATGTTGCGACTGAAATATTCTTCTGGAATGAAGCCGCCCTGTGCATTGACAACGCAAAGTGCTATCACCACACCCCATGCACAGAGTGTGTGGCGCAGCGAAGAGCGGGTGAGCAGATAGAGCATTGCCGACACAAGATATGCCCAACCTATAAGCCCCAATATCCCCCACCATCGTGTGCGGAATGGCTCGCCTGTGGCATCTTGATATATCATGATTCCAAGCAAGATTGCCGCTCCTATGCACCGAAGCAATGCAGAAGGCCAGCCTTTTAGCACTTCGGGACCTTTGGCGTAATTGAGCCAAATGAGGAAGAATGCCGACACCACAAGCAGCATGGAGAGACCTGTTTTGCAACCATTCAGCGTGAAGAGCCCCATCACTATAAGTGCCGCCGAGCGACTGACAACATGCCGCATCACCCCAAGCACACTATCGCCACGATTGAAACGGCTCTTGATGGCAAACGGTATCGACATGCCCACGCAAAACAAGAATCCTGGGAAAACGATATCCGAAAACCCGAGCATATCCTCTTCAGTTTCGGCATGTCCTATCCAGTGTGGAAGATCTTTCACTCCTGGAATATCGTTGACAAAAAGCATCAAAAACATAATGATGGCTCGCATCACATCAATAGTGGCGATTCGGCGAGCAGAAGGTTGTAGTGAAGTGGTGGCATTCATCGTTTCGTAAATGAAGTTAGATATTTGTTTTTGGAGGTACAACTCCCAATTGGATATTACAAATTTACGAGATTTTTTCTATATTTGCATCATATTTCTCTCATCATTTATGGCCGACAAAATGACACCGGAGCAGCGCAGACGCTGCATGCAAAGTGTGCACAGTAAGAACACTGGGCCAGAAATGATTGTGCGCCGATGGCTTTGGAAACAAGGATTCAGATACAGGCTTCATGTGAAACGCCTTCCCGGCACTCCCGACATCGTGCTGCACCGCTATCACACCGTAATCAATGTGAATGGATGCTTTTGGCACGGTCATGACGAATGCCGGCTTTTTGTGATGCCCAAAAGCAACACTACGTTTTGGCAACAGAAAATCAATCGCAACCGGCAGCGCGATGAAGAAAACCGAGAAAAACTTAGAAAAATGGGATGGTACAGCATCACCATCTGGGAATGTGATTTACAAGGTGAACATCAAAAAAGCACGCTTCAGCACCTATCTATAGAGTTGAGCAAAATCCTTTTGCACCTCAACGCTCCAAAGGCGATTAATGCGCCAGCATCCTACAGTGCCCCCTCAGCTTCCACCGATGTGATAGCAGCAGAAGGCACTATAACTTACGGAAAACAAAAGGATTAACGCAGACGTTCAGTCGACAATCGGCCAGAGCGAGTGGCGCGTTTTTTCTCGTAAGGAAGCACCGGACGAATGGCCATACCATAATACACTTCAGCTTCAATCAATTTGAAATTATCGCGATCAATTGATAGACACACAGCCTTTCCGCCGTCGCTTTTGGTTCCATAGGTCGACGTCCAGAAATAGCCACACCGCAATGCCTCATAATGCTTACCCAGGTAACGCAGTCCAGTGCCTGCCATCACAATACTGTTTCCATTAGGTCCTGTGACCACAAATCCTGGCTGATGACCATTTTCAATCACCACACGCCATTGGCATTTATTAAGAAGTTCAAGCACCTCATCGCTGGTGGGCATACGCCATTTACCGCCCCAATGCAATCTTACTATGTCTTTATCAGGAGTAATATTTCCTTTTGGATAGCGCTCAACCTCGTTCGACGCTATATGGCCAGTGGTGTCGCCATATCCCACCAATGCCCCAAGCATATGCAGTGATTCTCGTTCACAACCGAGATTAAAAGGTGCCCATTTCACGCTCAGCCCCAAGTCCACAGCCTTTGCCTCATCAATGGGACCTGGAATGTCGGTATACTGGCGAAGATAATAGATATTACTATTGTGCTTGGGCATGAAGAAACTTGAAAACCGCTCATCGCCTTCATACGTGTCGGCATCTTCGTAGTACACATCGGGAATGCTGGCAAACACCTGCTTTTCGCCTTCAAAACCGAGCACCATGCCTCCGAGAGCACCATAGCCCAACACAAAAGCCATCACCCCAAAAATTGCAAACAGCACAAGTGATAAAATAGTGCGCACTCTCAAGCGATAACGATGCAGAGTGTCGAGCAAATCCTTTCTAAGGGCTTCATATGAAGGATATCGCTTATCTGGATCTTCCTGTGTGCACCGCTCAATTATGTGTGAGAATCGTCTTGGAGCCTTAAAGTCTATCATAATTTTTCCCAGCGCATACATGTCGGCACGGAAGTCTACTTTCGCCCCTTTCACGCCCTGCTCCGGTGCCATATAATTGCGGCTACCGGCGGGCATCTTGAGAATGGCGAAATCATCACGGTCGCTCAAGCCGAAATCGATAAGTTTGATATTCCTACCATTGTTGGTGACCATAATATTGCTGGGCTTCAAATCGCGGTGCACCACCTGCTGCCCGGTGCAATAGATGAGCGCTTCCAGAATTTCCTTAATAATTTTATGGCTTATCCCCATCATGAAACGGTGAGTGGCCAAATACTCTTTCAATGTGATGCCTTGAATATACTCTTGCACAATGCAATAGTCGTCGAATTTAGGCACATACTCCCACCCCACATATTTCACAATCGACTGATAGTCGAGTTCTTTGCCTATTTCATATTCCTTAAAAAGAGCGTTACGCCAAGATTGATTGCCTTTATATTCTGGCTTTAGCGTTTTCAGCACCCACCATTGATTATAGCGCTGAGCCCTATACACATGGCAATACAAGCCATTGCTCTGCAATAGTTCAAAATTCGTGAACGGATGTTCTTGATTGCTCATAGCCTGTGAAATATCAAATTATTTATCGTGAACTGGACGAATGAGATAGCCGGTGGAAGCCAAGTCGCATTGGTCAATCGACACGGTTTCGTCATCAATCTCAAGAAGATAAGCTTCTGCCTGTTGAGGATAGGAGTATGGTGATGCGCTCCAATAGCTGCCAATGATTCCTTGCCGATAATGCGCAGAGCCTCTACGGCTTCCGCCAAATGGCAAAAATATGCACTTACCTGAAGGGCCGGTCACAAGATACCCTTGCACCGAACCGCGCTTGTTGACGAGCGTCCATCGGCACTTGTCAATAAGCTCCTGAAATTCTTCTTTTGTGGGCATACGCCATCCATTCCCCCACTTCTGATGGGCCAAATCCAATGAAGTGCCCGAAATGGAGTTCGTCTGCTTCGGAACGTTGTAGAATTCAATCTCTCCTTCCACATTCGTACCGGTATTGTCGCCCCAATTATAATAGCCTCCCACATCGTTTGACGATGCGCTTGAACACCCCACATTAAAAGGCGCCCAATTCACATTCAACCCCAAATCCACCGCAATATCAGAACTAATATTCCCTGGGATTTGCTTCGAGTTGGAAATATAATGAAGCGTTGTGGCATTTGGCACCACATAGGTTTCGTCGGTGTTGGAATGAATCTTCACACTATCGCCGAAATACATGGCAGGCATCTTTCCGTCCACAATTTCGTCGCGAGATGTCGTCAAATTCTTCACAGTGTGTTGTGAAGCCCAGTTACCCAGCACGAAAGCGCCTATGGTAATCACTACACCCATCAAAGCGGTAAGGATGGTCCATTTCGAAAGTTGCTGCGCATTGGTGTTTTCAAAATCCAAACGCAGTTACATAGGATTTTGATACCTGTCCTCTGGTCTTTCATTCAAGCATCTGCGAATGATATGATTGTAGCGGCGCGGCAGTTTCAAAAGTTTGAGGATGTGTCCGAATGCATAAAAATCGCTTCTACAGTCCACTACACCATCCGAGCGTTTCTGCTCCGGTGCAGCATATTTGTCGGTGCCGGCATGTCCCTTAAATATATTGTAACTATCGAAGTCGGCAAAGCCAAAGTCGATGATTTTCACATTATACCCATTCAAGGTGATAAGGATATTGCTTGGCTTAAGATCGCAATGCACCACCTGCTTACCCATATAGTATTGCATGGCCGAAATCATTTGTTCAGCCACCTTGATGCGCGTTTCCAAAGTGGGATTGCTATCCATGAATTCATCCAACGACACACCATCCACAAATTCGAACACAATGCCTGAAGCACCTTCCACCAAATTGTGCTGCAACGAAATCATGCGCACAATGTTGGGATGCCACAAGCTGATACCTACAGCAAATTCCTTGCGGAGTATTTCAAGAATACGAGATTTGTCGACCACATCCTTAGAAATGCATTTCAGTGCCCACCACTGTCCATATCGACGCGCCTTATAAACCGTGAACGGGCTTCGTTCTTTATCTTTATACAGGCGCACCATGGGGGTCACGTCGGTAAACTCCGAATCAATCTCTGTATTGTCTTCGGGCCCGAAAAACTCACTGGTGTTGATGTATTCTTCTTGATTATCAATCATAAAATGGATTTTCTTATAAATCTTCTATTGCAAATATACGCATATAAAATGACTCCTAAACTACATCTTGAGCCTTTTTTTGAAAAAAAACCAAATTAATACATAAATGGATAAAAATGGATATGGTTATACGAAAATATTGTATTTACTTTGCAACATCAAAATCTAAGCACTATGAAAAATTTTATATTTGATATTTAGAGTAGTAGTATAAAAGACAAAAAATCTGACCCCAAGAAAAAACCTTTTAAAAGACACAAGGTTGCCGGATGGCAGCCTTTTCTTTTTTCACTCAACCCGCCACAAAAACTCTAAACAACCGAAAATATGCAAAAAAATCAATAAAAAGTGAACAACTTGCCACTTTTTGCCGTATCTTTGTAGCGTAAATCAAAACTTTTAATTGTAAATGGACGACTCAGTACCGTTAAATAATAATTTTTTCAATAGAGAATTGCTGATGTAGAAGCGATACAGACCACCAGAATTTAATACCTGGGCCTGCCTCGCCAAGCATAATGGCAACAACCTATCAACACAGAAGGAGGCAGTGTCAACGACATGAAAGAATTTTTACTTTTTGGAAAAGGATTCAAGAAGGTCGACCAGTGGCAAGATGGCTGCTGGATAAATATTAGCGACCCTAATCAAGACGATTTCAACTACCTGGAAGGATTGGGAGTACCCGATTCATTCATTTCCGACATTCGAGACCCTAACGAACGACCTCGTGTGGAAAGGGACGACGAATGGATGCTCACTATTATGCGCATACCGAGAGAAACCGGCGATGCCGACATTCCGTTCTCTACCGTGCCACTCGGTGTAATCACTAATGGCAACCTCGTGATTGTGATGTGCTATTTCAAAAACATCATCATTCACGATTTTATTCAGTACAACACCACAAAAGGCAACGCCATTACCAATAAGTTTGCACTCATTCTCCGACTTATCATGTCGTCGGCTGTTTGGTTCCTCAAATTCTTGAAGCAAATCAATATCAACATCAACAACACCGAAGACGGACTGGAACGACGCTTACGCAACGACGACCTTTTAAAACTGCGCAACTTGCAGAAGAGTCTGGTTTACTTCAACACAGGTATTCGTGGCAACGAAGCATTAATCACCCGACTTCGCACCATCTACACCAATTCAGAACTACTCGACCCTGAGATGGTGGAAGATGTGCACATTGAGCTCCAACAGGCGCAAAACATGGTGAGCATCTACAGCAACATTCTCACCGGCACCATGGAGGCATTCGGCACCATTATCTCCAACAACCTCAACTTGATAATGAAGCGAATGACCAGTATCACCATCATCCTTCAAGTGCCCACCCTCATAGCGAGCCTGTATGGCATGAACGTGAAATTGCCAATCGACGACAAAACTTGGGCATTCATTGCCATCATCCTCTTGTCGATTTCGCTCTCATGCGCAGCATTCTTAGTGTTCAAGAAAATCAAATGGTTCTAACCAAATAGTTGTTACACATATCAACGGCAACAGCGGACGCCTCTCCATCACGAGTGCGTCCGCTGTTGCATTATGAGTCAGCTCTTTTCTCCAAGCTGCTTAGCAGCAGGGCTGCATCATAATGCGAAAATGAGTTTTGGGGAAGTTTACCACGTCAAATCGGCGAAATAGCGGCTTGTTTCATGATTTGTATTCTTGTTTCTCATACACACACATTTGTTCCTCTGAGCCCACGTCGAATCTTCGAGGCTCAAAAAAAGAAAAATCGCTAAACAATGATGAAACACTGTCTAACGATTTGTTTGTGTGCGCCTGAAAGGACTCGAACCTTCACGCCTTGCGACACTAGATCCTAAGTCTAGCGCGTCTACCAATTCCGCCACAAGCGCAAGTTTGTGGATGCAAAGGTACAACTTTTCTACGCTTTCTCACAAATTTAAAGCGATTTTTTTACACATTCTTATTAGCAATCACTCAGAATTGCAACCCAGTTGCACATTTTTCATGCTATCTTTGCTTTGACAGTTGATGATATACATCAACTTTTTCGTAAATTTGCAATACAAATTCAGACAAGAAACACTACGAATATGCCTATTGAGAAATGTAATGTACCAGTTGTGGGCATGGCTTGTGCAGCTTGCGCAGCCAACATTGAGCGCCGATTGCATCAACTTGAAGGTGTCAGCGAAGCGTCGGTGTCGCTCCCTCTACGAATGGCACAAATAGAATACGATTCCGAAGTCATCTCCCTTGCCGAAATCAATCACGAAATCAATGAAATAGGTTTCAATCTTCTCATTGAGCCCGACACAGATGTGGAACAAGTAGAGAAAAAGAACTACGGGAAGCTTGTTCGTCAAGTGACCGTTGCTTGGATTCTTGCCTTGCTCACAATGGCAGTTTCGATGCATTGGATTCCTGTTCCCGCATATGTTAGCGGCTATGTGGCTATGGTCCTTGCCCTGCTCGGAATGATAGTCTGTGGAAAAAAGTTCTACACCAGTGCAATCGGCCAACTCCGCCACGGTGGTGCCGGCATGGACACCCTGGTGGCACTAAGCACAAGTATCACATTTGCATTCAGTGCATTCAATGTGGTGTTTGGCGATGCCGTTTGGGGCGCGCGAGGCATTCAGTGGCACGTGTTTTTCGACACTTCCGTAATGATTATTGCATTCGTGCTCACCGGCAAACTCCTTGAGGAGAAAGCACGGCGTGGCACAGCCAGCAGCATTCGCACACTGATGGGCCTCGCACCAAAAACGGCACGCATCATCAACACCGACGACGATGGCGTGGAGCACCTCACCGATGTGCCTATTGCCACCATTAAAATCGGCGATTTGCTTGAAGTTCGTGCTGGCGAAAAAATGCCTGTCGACGGAAAAGTGACCTATGCCACCAGCTTCATGAAGGAAGATGGTGCCTATGTCGACGAATCTATGATAACGGGCGAACCTTTGCCCGCCTTAAAAGAAAAATCATCAATGGTGCTTGCTGGCACCGTACTCAGCCAAGGTCGCTTGCGATTCCGCGCTCGCCAAGTGGGCGAAGACACAGCGCTTGCACAAATCGTGAAAATGGTGAAAGAGGCACAAGGCTCTAAAGCTCCTGTGCAGCGCACTGTCGACCGGGCGGCACTGATTTTCGTGCCCGTAGTGGCAGGCATCGCTTTGCTCACATTCATTCTTTGGATTGCGTTTGGTGGCATGGAAGCCATTCCTCACGGCATCATGAGCGCCGTGGCTGTGCTGGTGGTGGCATGCCCTTGCGCTATGGGATTGGCCACACCTACTGCGCTGATGGTGGGCATTGGCAAAGCTGCCGAGAAAGGTATCCTCATCAAGGATGCCACCGCACTGGAGCAGCTCCGACGCATCACCGCACTGGTAATCGACAAAACCGGCACGCTTACTATCCCGAATCCGAATGTGGATTTCACCAAATCAAGCGATATGCCCCTTGAAGCGCGTGAGAGCATCAAGCCAAACGCCTCCGAAGCAATGACGATGCTTGCCGAAAAAGACATTGAGGTGCACATGATGAGCGGTGACACACCCGAAGCGGCTGCTTTCTGGGCAGAAAAGGCTGGAATCTTGCATTTCAAAAGCAAAGCACTGCCACAAGACAAGGAAAACTTGGTGCGCGAATTGCAAAGCAAAGGACACCGCGTGGCAATGGTGGGCGATGGCATCAACGACACCCAGGCTTTGGCATTGGCTGACGTGAGCATCGCCATAGGCAGAGGTACAGATGTGGCAATGGATGTGGCACAAATCACGCTGATGACCGACGACCTGATGGCATTGCCCGATGCCGTGGTGATGAGTAGGCGCACAGTGGGGATGATTTACCAAAACCTGTTTTGGGCATTCATCTACAACGTGGTCTGCATCCCTTTGGCAGCAGGTGCGCTACACATTTTCGGCTCAAATTTCCAAATCACACCCATGTGGGCAAGTGCACTGATGGCGTTCTCAAGCATCAGCGTAGTACTCAACAGTTTACGATTAAAATTAATCAAATAAAAAACATAACGAAAATGAAAAAAGAATTCAAAATCACAGGTATGCGCTGCAACAATTGCCGCGCCAATGTAGAACGCGCCATCAAGGCAGTTGAAGGCGTTGAAAACGCAGTAGTAACCCTTGAGCCAGGCAAAGCTGAAGTAGAAGGCAATTTCAGTGAGGATGCCGTAATCGAAGCGGTAGAAGACCTCGGTTTCGTAGCCGAATAAAGAATGCGTTAGAAGTATTCTTTCTCATCGACGCCTTCATAAAATAAGGGGCAACAGTATTTCTATGCCCTTACATCTACACACCACCTCGTCCAAAGCAAGGGCGAGGTGCTCTTTTGTTAAACGTTGTTAAATATTAGATTTTTGTGCCGAAAAATTATGTTGTATAACATAAAATGCCTAATTTTGTATCGGTTTTTCATGGTATTAGTTTTTAAGGTTATGAAATTCTTGGCGTCGAGACGACGGTTTTTATTTCATTTTGTTTAAGGTTTATGTTAATGGTATTAGAAGGTTAATTAGTTAAGCAATCCCCGATAGTGATATCGAGGATTTTTTTTATACCCCCACCTCATAATAATGGAACAAACAACTATACCCACTACATATCCACTGAGCTAAAATCCAACAGCCAGTGCGACGACCAACAGCCCCTTCTCGAACGAAAATCCGGAACAATCTATTAAATTATATTAAATTCGTAATTTTTATGCCGAAAAACTATGTTATATAACATAAAACGTCTAATTTTGTATCGGTTTTTTCATGGTATTAGTTTTTAAGGTTATGAAATTCTTGGCGTCGAGACGACGGTTTTTATTTCATTTTGTTTAAGGTTTATGTTAATGGTATTAGAAGGTTAATTAGTTAAGCAATCCCCGATAGTGATATCGAGGATTATTTTTATACCCCCACCCCATAATAATGGAACAAACAACTATCCCCACTACATATCCACTGAGCTAAATCCAACAGCCAGTGCGACGACCAACAGTCCATTCTCGAACGAAAATCCGGAACAATCTGTTAAATTATATTAAATTCGTAAATTTTATGCCGATAAATTATGTTATATAACATAAAATATCTAATTTTGTATCGGTTTTTCATGGTATTAGTTTTTAAGGTTATGAAATTCTTGGCGTCGAGACGACGGTTTTTATTTCATTTTGTTTAAGGTTTATGTTAATGGTATTAGAAGGTTAATTAGTTAAGCAATCCCCGATAGTGATATCGAGGATTATTTTTTTATACCCCTACCCCATCACCCCACTTCCTGTCCTGCACCATCAGTGAGACGGTTCTTTTGATGGTGTTTTGTTCGCTTAACACTGGTGTGATGGATATTTGTGTGGCCAAGCAATGTTGTCATTTTTTCTCCTTTCTGTTTTGTATATTGAAAAAGTAGAAAATAACTCGGATAACCCAGCTTCCCAAACGCCGCTAATCACCCTCGCCTCGCCAGCTAAAAGTCGTCGGAGCCGACAGATTGTGATTAACTCCATGCAAGCGCACGAAAGTGCGCGCAGCTTGGAGCCAAAGCCCCCCATCAAGTATGAACCTCGGAGGGTCGGTTATGCCCCCAACACTCGCAAACTATATTCGGCGTTAATCGCCGATATAATCGGTGTGGTTTTTTGGGGAGTCAACAGGTCAACAAGTCTAATTTCTAACTTCTAACTTCTAATTTCTA
>JAUNNJ010000064.1 GCA_030531495.1 Bacteroidales bacterium | reverse complement strand
ATAAAATAACAACATTTTTAAGTGAGCAACGAAATCTTAAATGAAAGAGCCGTGGATGTTTCGTTTTTTTTGATTCTGACGGGTGAAGTTGTGGCATTTTTTTTGTAATTTTGCAAATAACTATGCACTTTGATGAGGAGACCATACTCTTTTTGTCACTGCGAGAGAATGGGCGTGGCCAAAATTCAAGATGTTAAGAGAAATATCGGATGCTATAAAATATGGATACAATTATCAATAAAATACTCGGCTTGAAGTGGCTGTCAACTTTTAAGGTGAAAACTGCGCCTCGATGGCTGGTCTTGTTCGTTGACCTGATGGTCGTTTCGTTCAGCTATTTTTTGTTGGCTATGAGCGACGCTTTTGCGTCAGGACCAAGTGCCGACCCCTTGTATTTGCTCCGCAACTGGGGTATTGTTCTCGCAGTTTATTTTTTAATGATTATTGTCACCAGAAGTTACACTTCCATTATCCGCCTGTCGGTGATTGAAGACCTTTACCGCGAGTTTGTTGTTGTGATGATGAGCACCGTGGTGCTAATTATTGTCAATGCAGCAGTTTTAGCTTCGACTCAAGTGGAATTGATGCGCTTTTGGAGCATCGTCATCATCGGGGCCATTGCATTCTCCTTCCTTGTTATTGAGCGTCTGGTGATTAAAAATCTTTATACACGCATCACTCAGTATGATTCAAATCGCAAGTGTGTGCTGGTGCTCGGCACCTCGCTCGACTCACTGATTCTTGCCAATGCGCTGAAAAGTGAAATGGGCGGTAAATACACTCCTGTGGGCCTTCTTGCCGAAAAGAATGCTTATTCTGCCGATGAAATCAGTGGCTTCAAGGTGTTTCCTTACGATGAAGAAACATTGGTTAATACTTTCGTGGAGAATGGCATTCATGCCTTGATTTTCAGCCACGACAAGATTAAGGTGGTGAGCCGTGAATATGCAGATTTCTTTATTCAAAACAATCTTCGAATCCTTTCCATTAACCGCGTAGAGGAATTTGAAGGCGACGAAACCAATAAGGATACCGACCGCAACATCTCCACCTATGTGAAGGAAGTGCAAATTGAAGACCTTTTAGGCCGTGAGCCTATTGTGCTCAACAACACCCTCGTTCGTTCCAGTATCCGTGGCTCTGTGGTGCTTATCACAGGCGCCTGTGGTTCGATTGGTAGTGAAATTGTTCGTCAGGTGGCATCATATAAGGCCAAGCAGATTATTCTCGTCGACCAGGCCGAAACCCCTATGCACGACCTCTCCATCGAGATGAAGTCGAGTTTCCCTGATGCCGACATCGTGCTCTATATGGGCGACGTTCAGAACCGTGCTCGCATGGAGAAGGCGTTTGCCACTTATCGCCCACGATTCGTGTTCCATGCAGCAGCCTATAAGCATGTGCCTATGATGGAAATCAACCCTTCGGAAGCGGTGCTTACCAATGTGATGGGTACGAAAAATATCGCCGACTTGGCACTGAAGTATGATGTCTACAAGTTTGTGATGATTTCTACCGACAAGGCTGTGAATCCAACCAATGTGATGGGTTGCACCAAGCGTCTGGCTGAAGTGTACACGCAATCGCTCTTCTTCGATGCCAAGCAGCAAGGAAAGAATACGCAGTTCATCACCACTCGTTTTGGCAATGTGCTTGGCAGTAATGGCTCCGTGATACCATTGTTCCATAAGCAAATTGCTGCTGGTGGACCTGTGACCATCACCCACCGCGACATTATTCGCTACTTCATGACCATTCCTGAAGCATGTAGCCTCGTGCTTGAAGCTGGCTGTATGGGCAAGGGTGGCGAAATCTATATTTTCGATATGGGTCAGCCAGTGAAAATCTACGATTTGGCAACCCGTATGATTTCGCTCGCATGTCTCCGCCCAGGCGTGGATATCAAAATCACCGAGGTTGGTCTCCGTCCGGGTGAAAAACTCTACGAGGAATTGCTCAACGATAAGGAAAAGACGCTTGATGCCACTGAAAATGAGAAAATCATGGTGGCTAAAGTCCGCACTTACGACTTCAATACGGTGTGCGACAATATCGCCAATATCATCACTTTTGCCGACCAAGGAAATGTGCATGATATGATTAAGAGCATGAAGACTTTCATCCCAGAGTATCATAGCAACATGTCGGAATTCGAGGATATCGATAAGGAAATCCAAGAAGAGCAGAGCAAGGCTGCAAACACACCCGACGCAGAAGTTTATTATTCATAACAAATCATTTACATAGCACACACCCATGTGGATAGTATTGGCTATAGTTTCTTCTATTAGCCTTGGCTTTTATGATATTGTGAAAAAGCTGGCTCTTGAGGGCAACAACGTGTTTCACGTGTTGTTTCTCAACACCTTCTTTTGCACTTTGTTCATGTCGCCAGTGCTGGTCTACACATTGGGGGATATGCAGGGCAATTTCGTTCATCCACTTAGTCACCTTTATCTTTTCATTAAGGCGGTAATCGTAACGGCATCGTGGCTTTTGGGCTACTTCGCCATCAAGAATTTGCCACTCACTATACAATCGTCAATCAATGCTGTACGCCCGATATTAGTGCTTGTGGGTGCACTCATCATCTTTGGTGAATGCCCCGGACCGCTACAGTGGGTGGGTATTGTGCTTGGTTTCGTGTCGCTTGTGTGGGTTGGCTTCATCGGTCATAAAGAGGGCTTTTCTTTGAAAAGCAACAAGTGGCTGTGGGCTGGACTTGCAAGCGTGCTTCTGTGGGCTGCGAGTGGTCTATACGACAAGTTTCTGATGCTTCATTTCAAGCCGCTCAATGTGGAGGCGTGGTATTCGTTCTATCAATTACTCATCATGACTGCGGTGATGCTCCTGCTCAAAAGCGGTAAAAAGACATTCGGCAAATTCCATTGGCGTTGGTCCATCCTTCTGATTTCCATCTTCATTTGTGTGGCCGACCTCACGTATTTCATGTGCCTGTCAGAACCAGGCTCAATGGTGTCGATTGCTTCGATGATTCGCCGTTGTAGCGCCTTGGTGGCATTTGTCTATGGGGTGGTAGTGCTTCACGAAGGCGACCTGAAATTGAAAGTCATCGACCAGTGTTTACTCATCGCCGGTGTTCTGTGCATGGTCATCGGTAGCCTTTAAGCTATTCTGTGGGCGTGATTCTTGCCGATTACGCTTAAAATCACTAACTTTGCAACATCTATAATTGAATCATATTTCTATGGCATCTATTTTGAAATCATGTCTGCCAGTTGCGCTTTGTAGCGACCATGCTGGCTGGGCAACCAAACAAGCGGTTATCGCATATCTCGAAAAAGAAGGAATCGCATACAAAGACTTTGGCACTTTCAGCGAAGAAAGTTGCGACTATCCCGACTTCGCCCACCTTGCTGCTGTGGCAGTGGAGAGTGGCGAATGTTATCCAGGCATTGCCGTGTGTGGCAGTGGCGAAGGCATCAATATCACACTGAATAAGCATCAAGGCATTCGTTCGGCGCTTTGCTGGATACCAGAAGTGGCATCTCTTGCACGCCAGCACAACGATGCCAACTTCCTCGCCATGCCAGGTCGCTTCGTCACCAATGAAGAAGCCCTTGAAATGGTGAAGACATTCTTGAATACGGATTTTGAAGGCGGTCGTCACCAGCGCCGTATCGACAAAATCCCCCTGAAATAATTACCACGACAGAATTCACCCCCAGAAGTTCTTTCAGAGTTAAATAAAATAGCAAGCGCGGTCTTTTGCATTAAGGCCGCGCTTGTTTTCAATTTAGCAGTTTCTATATGTTTTGCGTAGTCAAAACTCGATGGTAACATCCACCTTTTCCATGTCGCACTTGAATGGAGGGGTGAGTTTACTGATGGTGATTTCTCCGCCTGTCACGGTAGGGAAATCCGCTTTGATGGACTTGATAATGCGATAGGCCACATTTTCAAGAAGCTGTGATGGTTTTGCCATTTCTTTTTCTACAGCGGCATAGAGTTCGGCATAGTTCACGGTGCCGCAGAGGTCGTCGTCGGTCATCGCCTTGTCCATCGGGCAATACACCTTCAGCGTCACTTCAAAGTGGTTGCCCACCACTCTTTCCTGTTCGCCCACGCCGTGATGGGCGAAAAATTTCATTTTATGCAGGGTGATAGCATTCATTTTTTGTCCTCCTTATCGTCGTTGCCGGAAACCCACACATAAGCGCCAAGGTCGGTAGCCGAGCCACTGGCGAATCGGTCGTTGCCATAGCGGTCGTAGCGTGCGCTTTCGGGGCACAGACTTCTGTCGCCGCGGGCAATGCCGTCGCTCTCATTACGCAAGCGATAGTCGAAGATATATTTCTCGCGATTTACGTAGAATTTTGGGTCACCAGCCCAAACGCAGTTGAAGAAGTGGTCGTCGTCGTTACCGGTCGACTTGAACAGCGTGTTGTAAATCCAGATATTGGTGCCCGTCATGTCGCCGAGATTCACGTCGTAGCCCAATCCGTAACTGATGCAGTTCATGATTTTGCAGTCGAGAGGAGAGAGCGAGCCCGCTTCATCATTCTCGAAGAAAGCGATATTCGGTCCGACGATTGGAGCAAACAGATAGTAGTTGCCGAATGTGCATTGAGTGGCGCGAATCTTGCCGCCAAGGAATGCCACCACGCCGTCGGGGGCATCGCTAAATTCCGTACCCTCTGCTTCCACCCAGGCATTGATGGTGAGCAGGCAGTAGGATTCGGAATTGTGCGACACACAGTTGAACATGTGCAGGCTCATCTTGTTAGGGTTGTTGCTGCCTACCTGTATGCCGTATTGCGTGCTGTGGATATCCACGTATTGCATTTCGTTGCCATAACTGCCCGAATAAATGAGCAAACCGCCCCATTGCCCGGCCATGATGTCGAAATCGATTTCGCCCACCACATGGTCGAGGCGGTCGCCACGCATCACGATGGGCTTGTCCTTTGTGCCAATGGCTTTCATTGTGCCATACACCTCCAGCAGTGCCTTGTCGTGGAAGAGTAGGGTGGTGCCAGGGTCGATAGTGAGTGTCACGTTAGGGTTCACCACCAGCGAGTCGTAGATTACGTATGGCGTTTCGTTGGTGAGGCGTGTGTTTTTGGTGAGGATTTCGCCTTTGAGAATCCTTACATTCTGTGCCCAGGCGTTGAGTTTCACGCTTTGGGTCACACCGTTGGTCACGAAATCGATGCGGTCGTTAATCTCTTCGGGTTTGTTTGAATCCACCTTGTCGATTAAGCCTTCCACAAACACATAAATGCTGTCGCCACCGCGAATTTCTATGTCGTGAAACACTTTGCCTTTTGAGCCATCGACATTGAGATAGAAGTGTGCCTTGCTTATGCCGGCCACACGTATATCGGAAATGTTGATTTGCTTTTTACTTTTGTTGTAGATGACAAACTGTTTGGTAGTAGTGCCTTTTGCTGTCATCACCGTGTCGAATTTCACCGTGTCGACAGAGAAGGTGAGCACATCTTTTGGGTCGGTAGTGAATGAGTCGTCGATGCAACTGCTCAACCAAAAAATGGCAGCAACGAATGCCGCAAATATGTAGAAAATACTTTTCATCTTGATATATTACTATAAAACTTAAACGCACAGATTCTCTAATTATTGCATCGTGTGAAAAAATGGGCGCCAGACTGCCGTTTTTCCGATTTTATTCGTATATTTGTAAATTAATATGCCTATGTGTGCAACGATGGCACAAGGCGTAGCGAAAATGAGATAATAAATAGTTTAAACACAAATAGTTAAATGAAATCAGATAGCTTAATTATTATTCCCACCTACAACGAAAAGGAGAATATAAGCAACATCATCCATGTGGTCACCAATATGCCCGAACATCAGTTTGATGTTTTGGTTATCGACGATAATAGCCCCGATGGCACAGCGGCCATCGTAGAGGGAATTATCGAAGAAATGCCTGGACGCGTTCATATTGTGAAGCGTGCCGGAAAACTCGGCTTGGGCACTGCCTACATTGCCGGCTTTAAATGGGCGCTCGAACACGACTACGAATACATCATCGAAATGGACGCCGATTTCTCTCACCGCCCAGAAGACCTGATTCCGCTGCAGCGTGCATGCGCCGAAGAAGGTGCAGATGTGGCAGTGGGCTCGCGCTATATCAACGGCGTGAACGTGGTGAATTGGCCTATGGGACGCGTGCTGATGAGTTATTTTGCATCAAAATATGTGCGCATCGTCACAGGCATGAAGGTGCACGACACCACTGCCGGCTTCGTTTGCTATCGTCGCGAGGTGCTTGAATCTATGGATTTAGACCAAGTGGAATTCAAGGGCTACGCTTTCCAAATCGAGATGAAGTTCACCGCTTATTGCATGGGCTTCAATGTGAAGGAAGTTTCTATTATTTTTGTGAACCGTGTGTTGGGTACCAGCAAAATGAGTGGCGGTATCTTCAGCGAGGCTTTGTTTGGCGTCATTAAGCTGAAATGGAGTTCGTGGTTCAACAAGAAGAAATTCATGCGTCGAAAATAATTTATGTTTAATAGGGCCCATTTTTGGGCCTGTTTTATCTGTTGCGCTATGAAAAAGATCGTTTATAATGGCATCGTGGTCAACGAGGGCCGACAATTTCTGGGATATGTGGTGATTGCCGACACATTGATTCAAGAGGTGGGCGAAGGCGCTCCGTCGCAGCAACTATTGGATGAATGCTGCGAAAAATACGATGTGGAAGGTGCGCTGATTATGCCGGGGGTAATCGACGACCATGTTCATTTCCGCGAACCAGGAATGACTCACAAGGCCGATATTGCCAGTGAGAGCCGTGCTGCGGCTGCGGGTGGTGTGACTTCTGTGATGGACATGCCCAACTGCAAACCAACCACAGTAACCATTAGCGATCTTGAAGCAAAATTTGCCAAAGCTGCCGAGGTTTCGGTGGTGAATTTCAGTGCCTACATAGGTGCTACCAACACCAACATCGATGAAATCAAAAAGGTGGATTTCTCGAAGGTGTGCGGCATCAAAGCGTTTCTCGGCTCTTCCACTGGCGGAATGCTGTTGAGCGATAATGAAGCCACACGCCGCATTTTTAGCGATTTTGGCACGATTGTTGCAATTCATAGCGAAGACGAAGACATCATCAACGCCAACCGTACTAATCTGCTTGCCCAGATGGGCGGCGACGACTTGCCGCTGGGTTATCACAGTCGTGTGCGTTCGGCTGAGGCTTGCTACGAGAGTACGCATCGTGCTGTGGATTTGGCGCGCGAATGTGGCACACGATTGCACGTGTTGCACATCACCACCGCGAAAGAGTTGGCTTTGTTCGACAGCGCTCCACTTGCCGAGAAACGTATCACAGCCGAGGCTTGCGTTGCACATCTGCTTTTCACCGAGGCCGACGGCGCTCAATTAGGCGCTCGCATCAAATGCAACCCTTCCGTGAAAACCCCAGCCGACCGCGAGGCACTTCGCAAAGCGTTGACAACGGGTGTAATCGACGTGATTGCCACCGACCACGCGCCACACTTGCTCAGTGAGAAAGAGGGCGGTTGCCTAAAGGCAGCTTCTGGCATGCCGATGGTGCAATTCTCACTCGTGGCGATGCTCGAATTGGCTCATCAAGGTGTTGTTTCGCCTGAATTGGTGGTGGAAAAGATGTGCCATGCACCAGCGCAATTGTATCGCGTGAAGCAGCGTGGCTATCTTCGCCCAGGCTATAAGGCCGACATTGCAGTGGTGAAATCGGTGCCAGAAGGCCATGCCATCACCGATGCCGATGTGATTTCGCGATGTGGCTGGACTCCGCTCCGAGGTTTCACCGTTCATCACCAAGTGGCAATGACCATGGTAAATGGCGAAATAGCCTATGCCGATGGAAAGGTGCGCGACGAAGTGCGTGGTGAGCGTCTCACCTTTAACAGATAAAAAAGAATTGTAAATGTCAATTAAAGAATTAATTACATCAGATATCCAGATGGGCCTTACTGATGCCCAAGTCGAGGAGAGCCGCCGAAAATACGGGAGCAATATGCTCACGCCACCCGAGCGCACTCCGGCTTGGAAACAATTTCTGAACACTTTCAAGGATCCGCTCATCATCATTTTGCTGGTGGCGCTGCTGCTTTCGGTAGGCATTGCCCTCTACGAGTTGCTGTATATCGACAGCAAGGGATATGAGTCGCTGTTAGAGCCTGTGGGCATTCTTTTTGCCATCATCCTTGCCACATTAGTTGGCTTTTTAGTGGAATACAACGCCAACAAGAAGTTTGATGTGCTTAATAAAATCAACGACGACATACCGGTGAAGGTGGTGCGTGAAATGACTCTCACGCAAGCGCGTCGCAAAGGCGCCATTATTCAAGTGCCACGTCGCGACATCGTGGTAGGCGATATCGTCCTCGTGGAGTCGGGCGAAAAGGTTCCTGCCGATGGTGAGCTAATTGAGAGTGTGTCGCTCGGTGTGGATGAAAGTTCGTTCACGGGCGAATCTGTGATTTGCCATAAATCGGCAAATACTGATGCTTCCTCTGCTAAATCCACTTATCCAGCCAATAAGCTCCTCCGTGGCTCAAATGTGAAGGAAGGTCATGGCGTGATGCGTGTCACAGCTGTTGGCGACAACACTGAATATGGTGGCATCTACAAAGACGCCAAGATTGAGCACGACACCGAAACTCCGCTGATGAAGCAGTTCGACAAGTTGGGCAAACTCATTGCTCGCTGTAGTTTTGTGGCTGGTGCCGCCATTATTATCGGTCGCCTCATTGTATATTTTGCGGCAGAGCAAGGCGCTTTTGAATTGTTGCCATTCATAGAATATTTCATGGAAACCGTGATGCTTGCCGTCACCCTCATTGTGGTGAGTGTGCCGGAAGGATTGCCCATGAGCGTGACCCTTTCGCTGGCATTGAGCATGCACCGCATGTTGCAGAATCAGAATCTGGTGCGCAAAATGCACGCCTGCGAAACAATGGGCGCCACCACGGTGATTTGCACTGATAAAACCGGAACGCTCACGCAAAACCAGATGCGAGTGTATCGCACTCATTTCTATGGACTGGAGGATGGCGAACGCCTGTCGGACAGCGAAAAAAGCCATATCGTGACCCATTCTTTGGCTTGCAATGCCACTGCATATCTCCATATCAGCGATAATCTCATAAGCGATAACAGGGAAGAAGTGAAGCCTATCGGTAATCCCACCGAAGGCGCTTTGCTCCTGTGGCTGAAGGACAATGGCGTGGATTATGCCACTTTGCGCGAACTCAGCGCTGTGGAAGCGCAGTTGCCGTTCTCCACTGAGAATAAATATATGGCTACGGTGATTTCTTGTGCACCGCTGGGCGGCAAGCGCTTGCTTTTAGTGAAAGGTGCCAGCGAAATCATTCGCAATTATTGCAAAGATGTGGAAGGCGGAGTAGATTTCGACGACATTATTGCCGAACTCCAGAACTATCAAAATAAGGCAATGCGTACATTAGGCTTTGCCTATCGCTTTCTTGCCGACGACGAGCCATGCCCAATCACTGATGAAGGCACCAATCTTGATGGACTCACTTTCATGGGTATTGTGGCAATTAGCGACCCAGTGCGTGAAGATGTGCCTGCCGCTATCAACACTTGCCTCGATGCCGGCATTCAAATCAAGATTGTCACCGGCGACACTCCTGGTACAGCGAAAGAAATCGGTCGTCAGGTGGGCTTATGGACAGCATCGGAGAATGAATCCAACATCATCCTCGGCGAAGAATTTGCAGCCTTGCCCGACGATGTGGCTGCCCGCCGCGCCAAGGAAATCAAAATCATGTCGCGTGCTCGTCCTGCCGACAAGGCTCGATTGGTCACCCTGCTTCAGAAAGAAAATGAAGTGGTGGCTGTCACTGGCGATGGCACCAACGATGCCCCCGCGCTCAATGCGGCACAGGTGGGGCTTTCGATGGGCGATGGCACAGCTGTGGCAAAAGAAGCCAGCGACATTACCATCATCGACAATTCGTTCAGCAGCATCGTGAAGGCGGTGATGTGGGGACGCTCGCTCTATAAAAATATTCAGCGTTTCATCATTTTCCAACTCACAGTGAATGTGGCGGCCTGCATGCTGGTGGGCATCGCCTCATTCGTTAGCGAAAAGCAACCTGCCCTCACTGTTACGCAAATGCTGTGGGTGAATCTGATTATGGACACCTTCGCAGCATTGGCATTGGCTTCTCTGCCTCCAAGCGAGGAAGTGATGCACGATAAGCCACGTGGCAACAAGGCCAACATCATCACCCGTAGCATGGCAGGCTTTGTGTTCGGTTTCGGTGCATCTTTTGCCATAGCGATGTTAGGCCTGTTTGTGTATCTGCTGGTCAACAACACAGATGGAGGTTTGTTGCAAAGCACTATCTCTATGGAGGAACGCACGATATTCTTTACCACATTTGTGTTCTTGCAGTTCTGGAACATGTTCAATGCCAAATCCTACGGAAGTGGCCATTCTGCATTCCACGACATCAGGGGCAGCCGCTTGTTCTTCACGGTGGCAATGATTATTCTTGTGGGCCAGTTCCTCATTGTGGAATATGGCGGAATCATGTTCCAAGTCACTCCACTGCCATTGTCCACTATGTTGTTGTGTCTGTTTGGCACGATGCCAATCATGCTTATGGGTGAGTTGTATCATTGGTTGATGAAACGTAAATAAATCTTGAGATATATGCGTAGTATTAAACTAATTATCCTTTTTTTAGGAATCTGTATTTCTGTTGCATCTACTGCACAAGTTCCACCTGTTCGCCATTCAAAGATTGGCGATATGGCGCAGTCGGCCGATGGCTCAATTTCTCTGAAAGTTGTGGGCCAAAAACTCAATTTCGGTGGTGTGAAGCCAGAATTGTGCGACACCGATGTGTGGTCGCCTAAGTCGGTGCATTTTCACCCCAATGGAAAGAAATATTACATCAATTCGCTTGAAGGCTGTCGCACAATGGTGTATGATGCCAAGACCAACAAGAAGTTGGCTGTGATTCACCATAAGTTCAATGCTGAAAACGAGCATCTTTGGGCAAAGGAAAGCGGATTTTTCCCTTTTACCCATTATTCTAAAAATTTGAAAAAATTCTGGGGACGACCTGTGGAGAGCACTTTTTCTCACCGTGGCCGTTATCTCTGGATTCCATACTATCGCCGCAGTTTCGACCTCAATGCGCAGGACCCTTCTGCCATTTCGGTAATCGACACTCGAACCGATTCCATCGTGAAGGTGTTTGAAACAGGACCACTGCCTAAGATGGTGGCCACTACAAGCAATGGCAAGTATCTTGCTGTGACTCACTGGGGCGACAACACCGTGGGCATTCTCGACATTTCGAGCGCGAATCCCGACGATTGGCACTATGTGAAGTGCGTGGTTGTGGACTATCAGCTCAAGCTCAATTTGAGTATGACCACTAAGGTGGACCGCGATGTGAATAGCGGTTACCTTCTCCGAGGCACAGTGTTCACCCCCGACGACCACTACATGCTCATCGCTTGCATGGGTGGCGCTGGTGGCATCGCCGTAGTGGATATGCAGAAAATGGAATATGTGGGCCGCTTGTTGGGCGTGTCGAATGCTCGTCACTTGGTGGTGAAAAACAATTATCTCTATGCGAGTTTGAATGCTGCTGGCATTGTGCAACGCCTGCCTTTGAGCAAGGTGGAAGCCGCCATCAAGGCTATGCAGGGCAAAACTTCCATGCTTAGTGGCTGGGAAACTTGCCAAGTGGGCGGTGGCGCTCGCACCATTTCGCTTTCACCCAGTGGCAACTTCGCGTTTGCAGCCTGCAATAGCGCAAGCCACCTCGCCGTGGTCGACACCCGCACCATGAAATTGGTGGCAACACTCACAATAGACTCTTATCCTGTGGGCCTTGATATTTCTGCCGATGGCCGCTATGTGGTGCTCACATCGCAAGGCCGCCAAGGCAATGGTGGCAATGCTGTAAACCTCGTGGAGGTCACTTACAAGGAAAAAGAACCAACCAACGCACTCATTGATGAGCAGGCAGAGGAAGAGGCTGAAAAGCAAGCAAAAGCACAAGAAACGGAAGAGCAAGAAAGCGCTAAGCCAAACTGGTGGATTATCGGCTTCCTTTCAGGTTTTGTGTTTGCTGTGGTAGTGCTATTCTTTGTTCGCCGTCGTTCAAATAAAAACAAGTAAAATGAAAAAGATAAAATGGATAGCCCCCTTGTTGGTGATGATGGCAATTTGCCTAACGCTCTCAACTGTCACTTCATGCGGCGGCGGTGCTCCTCAGCGCAATTCTACTGATTCAACTGAAATGACCGACACCACGACTGTGGACAGTGTTGTTGACTCTGCATCTGTGGTTGTTGCAAATGCCGACTCACTCAAGTCTGCAGATTCTGCATCGAATGCTGAAGTAGGGGATAGTGGCGCCATTATCCCTGCCGACGGTGAAAATAAAAAGGCTTTAGTTAATGAGCCAAGTGTCGCAGAATCCGACTCTACCGATATTGTCGACGATGTGATAGATGATATCGACGAGGGTAATTTCCATCGTTGTCAAGGTCAAGGTGTAGTAATTGTGACGCTGATTCTGGTTGTTCTATTGTTTGTTACATTAGGCTTGCCTCTGATTATCTTGCTGATAACCCACTTGATTGATAAGTCGCGCCGCGACAGTGCTGTGCGTCGCAATGGCCCGATGGCAGAACCCAAATCGCCAATCGTTACAAAACTATCGGTTGCGATTTGCTTTATCGTTTTCTTGCTCATCATCGCCCTTGCTATCTTTGTTGAGTCGTTTTCAGCAGGCACTTGTGCGTGGGTTTTGTATATGGCATATTTGACGGTTAATTTCTTTAGAGCCATTTTCCGTAAGTTATAGGTATAAAAATTATTGATATGAAATATTTTATCATCGCTGGAGAGGCAAGTGGCGACATACATGGAGCAAGCCTCATTGATGCACTCAAGAGAGAAGACTCCCAAGCCCAGTTTCAATTTCTCGGGGGAGATATGATGGCGGCTTCCGCAGGTGTGCAGCCTCTTATCCATTACCGCGACATGGCATATATGGGTTTCATGGAGGTTATCAAGCATTTGCCCACCATTCTGGGCTTTATGAAAACCGCCAAGCAGGCTATCATGGACTATCGACCCGATGCCGTCATCCTTATCGATTATCCGTCGTTCAACCTTAAAATAGCGAAGTTCGCTCATGCTCAAGGCATTCCTTGCTTCTATTTCATCTCCCCTAAAGTGTGGGCGTGGAAGGAATATCGTGTGAAGGATATCAAGCGCTACGTCACTCGCCTGTTTTCTATCCTGCCGTTCGAAATCGCATTCTTCCGCAAGCACAACTATGAAGTGGAATATGTGGGAAATCCCACAGTGAAGGAGATTGCAGAGGCTTCCGAAAAGTTTACCCATTTCAGCACTTTCGCTGCCGAAAACAGCCTTGATGAAGAGAAACCCGTCATTGCCATCGTGCCGGGCTCGCGCAAAAAGGAAATACGCGACAATTTGCCCACTATGGTGGCTGCAGCTATGCGCCACCCTGAATGTCAAATGGTGATTGCTGGCGCTCCAAGCATCGACCAAACCCTCTACGATGAGGTGCTCGAACCATTAGGGGAGGCTATACCGGTGCTTCGTGGCAAGTCGTTTGAACTGGTACACCATGCACGTGTGGCACTTGTCACCAGTGGCACTGCCACTCTCGAAACTGCCATTTTAGGCACTCCGCAAGTGGCTTGCTATCGCATGAACGGTAGCAAACTGCTCTTTAAGTTCTATCGCCGACTAATCAAGGGGAAGTACGTCACCCTTCCCAATCTGGTGACCGACGAACTCGTCATACCCGAACTCCTGTTGCATTTCTGCTCCATTGATGCTGTGGATGCCCATCTCGCCACTTTGTTGGTCGAATCGCCCCAGCGAAGCCAGATGCTCGACGGCTACCGCCGAATGGCAGAGATTCTCACCGAAAAAGATTGTACGGCCTGCACTGCGCAAGGCATTGTGGAATATTTGAATAAGAAATAATGAAACGTTCCTTTCACCAACAAATAACTGATTTTCTCGAGGCAGAGATTGTGCCGCTTTACGATAATTTTGATGCGGGGCATCAACGAGATCATGCACATGCAGTGATGGCGACCAGCCACAAGTTGGCGCAATACTATCCCGAAGTCGATGAAACCATGCTCCTCGTAGCGGCCGCCTACCACGATGTGGGATTGGCAAAAGGTCGCGAGCACCATCATACCGACAGCGCCATCTTTATGCGTGCCGATGAGCGTCTGCTTCAGTGGTTCACCAAAGAAGAAATTGATTTGATGGCAGATGCAGCCGAAGACCATCGTGCATCGAGCAAGCATGCGCCACGCACCATCTATGGCCGCCTTGTGGCTGAATCCGACCGGCAGATTCTACCCGAAACGGTGATTATTCGCACCATGCAGTACACCCGTAGCCACTTCCCTGGTTTGGATAAAGAGCAGCAATGGGAGCGATTGGTTGAGCACATGCACGAAAAGTATGCTGAAGGTGGCTACTTGCAGCTCTGGATTCCTGAGAGCGACAATGCCAAGCGCCTTGCCGAGCTCCGTGCCACCATCGCAGACAAAGCAGCCCTTCGCGCCGTTTTTGAATCTCTCTACTCTCGAATCTGAGGATTTTAGCCTTTGCGTAATTGCTTCCAAAAAATAACTTTTCCCGTGACTGGGCTATGCAATGAGAATATTATTTGGTGAAAAAGTTATTTTTTAGTATCTTTGTGGTGAAATTAATAACATCTAATAATTTAACAATCGCTTTTATGAAGAAATCATTACTCATTTTTGCCGCTTTGCTCGGTTTCGCAGTAGCAAATGCTCAAACCACTCCTCCAGAAGGAGCCACTGTAGAATATTACAATTGCACAGGTTACTCTTATGTGTTCTACGACGACATGGAGTGGCAATCTGAAGTTGCCATTGTTGGTAATTCAATGTATGTGAAAAACATTTTCGCTCTTATCGACGACCCACAATGGGTTGTTGGCACTATTGATGGCAACACTGTCACTTTTGTTAAAGGTCAGCATCTTGGAGGTATGGACCAAACAAAATATGGTGGTGAGATGGTGATTACCGACGGCACTTTCGCTGGTATGAATCAAGACTTTGATGCAACAGACGCACACTTGAAATGGAATGCCGACACCAAGACACTCGTAGCTGTTGACTATGAAATCGGCGCATACACTGCACAATATGATGGTTTCTATGATTTGTACGATGGAGTAAGCGACCCAGAAGCTACACACACGATGGTAGGTTCTGGTCAAACTTATGTATTCCACGGTCCAGAACCAACAGGTGTTACCGACGTTAAGGCTACAACTTCAAAGGCTGTGAAGATGATTGAAAACGGCCGCGTAGTAATCGAAAAAGACGGTGTTAAGTACAACGTAATGGGTCAAAAACTTTAATCCAAACCGTTTATCATACAACACGAGCCCTGAGGTACCAACGCCTCAGGGCTCGCTCTTTTTTGCCCACCTTTAGTAAAAAGGGACGGTTCTTCTATGTTGAAAACCAAATAAATTTGGCAATTTAATATTT
>JAUNNJ010000063.1 GCA_030531495.1 Bacteroidales bacterium | reverse complement strand
AGTTAGAGATTAGAAGCTCTATGAATTCTATGGTTTTTAGGTTTTCTATGATTTTAAAAAAATGAACGAAATTTTCCATAAAGCAAAACAAGCATCACGTGAGCTCAATCTGCTCTCCGATGAAAAAATAAATGCCACACTGCTCCATCTTGCCGATGCCACAGAAGCGGCAGAAGTATCTATCCTTGAGGCTAATGCGCGCGACCTTGCACGCATGGACGAGAGCAATCCTATGTACGACCGCCTGCGTCTCACACCTGACCGCATCCGCGAAATTGCCGATGCCACTCGCAGCGTGGCTGCACTCCCCTCGCCTCTGGGCAAGACCCTTGCCGAATGGACACAGCCCAACGGCATGACCATCAAGAAGGTGAGCGTACCGTTTGGCGTGATTGGCATCATCTATGAAGCTCGCCCTAATGTCACTTTCGACGTGTTCTCGCTCTGTTTCAAGAGCGGCAGTGCTGTGGTGATGAAGGGCGGACACGATGCCGAAGAGAGCAACGCCGCCATCACGGCCCTCATCCATAGCGTGCTCCGCGAAGAGGGCATCAACGAGGCTGTGGCTACCATGCTCCCCGTGGAGCGTGAATATACCGCCGCCCTGCTTGGCGCCGTGGGTTATGTCGACCTGATTATCCCTCGTGGCGGTCGCGGCCTTATCGACTATGTGCGCGACAATTCGCGTGTGCCTGTCATCGAGACTGGCGCCGGCCTCTGCCACACCTATTTCCACACCAGTGGCGATTTGGCGAAGGGTGTGCGCATCGTGATGAATGCAAAAACGCGCCGCGTGAGCGTATGCAACGCCCTCGACTGCCTGCTCATCGACGCCAATCGCCTACCCGACCTCGCCAACCTGGTGATGCCAATGGCTGAAAAGAAGGTGGAAATCGCCGCCGACCCTCAGACTTTCGCCGCCCTTGAAGGCAAATATCCCTATTTAGTGCATGCCTCCGATGAGGCTTGGGACACCGAATGGCGCGACTACAAGATGGCCATACGCACAGTGGCAGATGCCACCGAAGCCATTGAGCACATTGCAAAGCATGGCTCTGGCCATAGCGAATGCATCGTGGCGGAAGACGAAGCAGTATGCAACCGCTTCTGCAAAGAGGTGGACGCGTCGTGCGTGTATGCCAATGTGCCAACTTCCTTCACCGACGGCGGCCAGTTTGGTTTCGGCGCCGAAATCGGCATCAGCACCCAAAAACTCCACGCACGCGGCCCGATGGGACTCCCCGAAATCACCACCTACAAATATCTCATCACCGGCGACGCACCCATCCGCCCCTGAGCCCCAAGAACACAAGAAGAAATACAAAAAAATCCCCCGCCCAATGTGGTTGAGCGAGGGATCAAGGATGTATGAAACGAATTAGGATTGGCTTATTTAGAGGCTTTTTTGGCTTCTCTTGCCGCCTTTCTTGCCTCCTTTTCTTCAGCCTTCTTGGCTTGCTCCAGGTGGTGAGCGATTGCTGCCGCCATAGATGGGTGCTCTGGAGAAGTGGTGATATCAAGATGCAAACCCGAATTCTTCACCTCTTCGATGGTCTTTACACCCATGCAAGCAAGAAGTTTGCCATTCTTTTCCTGGTTGAAATCAGGGAAACTTTCAAGCAAACTCTTCACGCCAGAAGGTGTGAAAAGAGCCACGATATCGTAGTCGAATGGCTCATCTTTAGGGAATGGGTTGCTCACTGTGCGATACATCACAGCCTTGGTGTTTTCCAACCCATGTGCCTCAAGATTGAGTTTTGAATCGTGCACGTCGGCCACTGGATAAAGGAACGATTCCTTTTTGTGCTTTTCAATCAGCGGAATAAGACCGTTGGCCATCCCGTTTTCGCTGAAGAAAATCTTGCGCTTGCGATACACGATGTAGGTTTGGAGATAGCGAGCCACTACCTCGCTAATACAGAAATACTTCATTGTTTCGGGCACTTCAAAACGGAGTTCCTTAGCCAAACGGAAATAGTGGTCAATAGCTGTGCGAGCAGTGAAAATCACCGCTGTGTAATCGCTAAGAGCAATTTTCTGTTGACGAAACTCCTTGCTTGATAGTCCTTCAACTTTTATGAAAGGGCGAAACTCTACAGTCACGCCATAGTCTTTTTCAAGATTATAATATGGAGACTTTTCGCTTGATGGTTTAGGTTGAGAAACCAGAATCTTCTTAATATTCACGCGCCTATAATGTTTTTATGACTGTAATGCAGAACACATTGCCACCATGAGTGCTGCAAAAAACACCAGGGGCACAATTTCCACGCTGCAAAGGTACAAAATAAAATAGAGAATTTGTGAAAATTTGTTGAAAAAAATTCTTAATCCCTTAAAAATAAACACTATTCTCACCAATATGTAGAGGATGGCGGCTATGGTGAGAAGCAGTTGAATGGCAGCCGGAAACAGCAGCATAAACGCTGTGACCGGAAACAGCAGCAACCCCAGCAGCGATTGTGCAGCCTTAAACCCGCTGAGCCACAACTTGCGGCTCATAGCATCGCCAAACACGTAGCCAAGAGTGGCATAGAGAGCGTGCTGAAGCAGATGAAAAGCCACGCACGCAGCCGTGAGTAGCCCCACATTCAGTCCCACATTTTCGAGCATGCCATGTCGCAAATCGGGCACGAAATAGCCAACGGCATAGAAAAGGAGCAAGCCTTCCATCACGCAGGTGTTGAGCACCAGCGCCGACATGATGCGCACATCGCTCATCGTGTGGTTGTCGTCAAACGCGTTTTCACGGCGACGACGAACGGAGAAAAGATTGGTGGCAAAATTTTCAAAGTATTTATATCCACTCTTGAAACTCACAACGATAAAGAACATGCTCGCCAATAGCAGCATCATCGACCCCGTGTCGTAGAGCGGTCCACGGCTATGGGTGACAGATGCAGTTCCTTTGGGAGCTTCCATCACGGGCAAGTCGTCCATGTGCGCCACCACCGAGTCGTTGCCCTTCTGCGCAGGAATGCCGTCGGGGAATTGCGGGGTGAACTGAATCACACTGTCGGCTGCATGTATCGTATCGTTGTTAGTCTTCGCCATGGGTCACATCGTGCATTTCTTCTACAGGCTTCACGCCTTCGTTGAGTTCTCTTTCAAGTTTGTCGAGGGCATCCTTCGGTGTGCGTGCAATCTTCCACAAGCGGGTGTGTGAATGTTGCATAAATCCGAGCGTGCCACAGCGGTCGATCATTTCCACCAGAGGCTTGTAGAAGCCCACGGTGCTGAGAAGGATAATAGGCTTATTGATGATGCCCAACTGGCGCCAAGTGTAGATTTCCATCACTTCTTCAAGTGTGCCGCATCCACCAGGAAGCACGATAAATGCATCGGCAAGCTGCGCCATTCGCTCTTTGCGCGTATGCATATCGGGCGTGACAATGAGTTCGGGCAAGCGGCTATATTCCCAACCTTTGTCGACCATAAACTGAGGTATCACACCTGTCACGTGGCCGCCATTGTCGAGCACGCCATCGCTCACTGCACGCATCAAGCCTGCACTGCCTGCACCATTCACACAGCTCCATCCGCGCTCGGCCATCATTTCGCCCAACTCGTAAGCCGTTTCGGTGAAAGTGTTTTCAAGACGGTCGCTTGAAGCACCAAAAATGCATATTTTACCCTTTTCTTTCATAATATCTGTTGCAAAGATAGCACTTTTTTAGAAGTTAGATGTAAGAAGTTAGAAATTAGATGCTGCATGATTGCAGTAACAACGGACCCAAGCTGGAGGACAATATCGCCACAACTTATTGTTTTCCAATCAGATGTTAGCGGTTTTTCAGTCCTTGTTCCAATTGGTGAGTGGGAATCACGCGCTTCAGAGTGTCAACGAGGCTGTTGAACATCTTCTCACGCATGTAGTCGCTCTTCACATACAGCGAAAAATGGCGAACAGGGTAGTTTTCGTCGCCGTTCATTTCCACCACATGCTTGCGCTGCTCGGCGCTGAGATACTTGACATGCATCTGCGGAATCACTGTGCGCCCTCCCATCGTGTCGACCATGTGAATCAAGGTTTCAAGATTAGAGGCTTCATAAATGTCGCAATGCTCGATATCGGCTTTATAGTAACTGAAAGCACTCTCACGCAAGCTCAAAGCCTCTTTCATAATCCAGAGAAATTCATTATTGCCGTCGCCATTTCCCTTATCCACGGTGTAAGCCACCACGGGGTCGAAATAGAGCGGGAGTTCAAGAATGCCACGACGCATATTTCCTGAAATACCGATTCCGGCATCGATACTGCCGTCGAGCAGACCGTTGAGCATACTCGAAATTTTCAGGTCGCGGATTTTGAGTTGCACATCAGGATATGCAGCGTTATAGGCTTTGATAAAGCCCGGCAGTATGTAGGGCGAAATAGTGGGGCCTACCGAAAGATTCAGTTCGCCCGACACGCTTGCCTTCTCTTTATTGACAATGTTTTCGAGAGCCGATGCGTCGTTGATGGTCTTTTCGGCCTGACGGATAATCTTCATCCCCACAGGCGTAGGGGTCACCGCCTTGTTCGTACGCTCAAAAATCCGCACATCGAGCTCGCTTTCCAGCTTTTGAAGCATTGCGCTGAGTGTGGGTTGAGTCACGGCACACGCATCGGCAGCCTTGGCAAAGCTGCGATACTTGTTCACAGCTATCACATATTTCAATTGCTGAAGCGTCATAGTGGAGATTTAGAGGATAAGTGGTGACGTATATGATTTTTTTAAGCAGGAGCTTCTTTTACTTGTTGCGAGTGATGATATAACTGAAAATCGACTTGAAAGCGTCCACGGTTTCGCTATCCGGGAAATCGGCAAGCAGTGCGTCAGCCTCCTTGCGCAGGCGCTCCATCGTGCGGAAAGCATAGTCGATGCCACCGCCAGCCTTGGCATACTCCACAAGGCGGTTGATTTCCTCGTCGTTGAGGTCGGGCTTGTGCGCGAGCTTATTCATTTCCGCGCTGTCGGGCAATTCCTTGCGGCCGAGCGCATAAATCAGCGGGAGGGTGATTTTACCTTCACGCAAATCGTTGCCCGTTGGCTTGCCCACCACAGGGTCGTCGAAATAGTCGAATGTATCGTCCTTGATTTGGAAGCACTGCCCTAAAAGTTCGGCAAAGCGCTTGAGTTTTTCGAGCGATGCATCGTCGGCGCCAGAAGTGATGCCACCCACTTCCACGCAACTGGTGAACAGCGAGGCTGTCTTGCGGCTGATGATAGTCATATACACCTCCTCGGTGATTTCGCGGTTGCGAGCATTGTCGATTTGGTCGATTTCGCCCATTGCCAAGTCGGCCCCCATTGTGGAGAGCGAATTGAGCACGCGCATATCGCCTGCGCGCACAGCGCAAGCTAAGGCGCCACTCACAAAATAGTCGCCCACGAGCACTGCCACATGGTTGTCCCACACGCTGTTGACGGTGGGCAAGCCGCGGCGCGACATGCTCTGGTCGATCACGTCGTCGTGAATGAGCGATGCGTTATGAAGCAATTCGATGGCAGCGCCAGCGTTGAGCACGCGTTCGTTGATGCCATTAAAGAGTTTCGCACTCAGCAACACCAGCACCGGGCGAATCTGTTTTCCTTTAGTTCGCAAATAATCAGTAACTATGTGGTCGGTGAGCGCGCTCTGGCTGCGAAGCGTGTCGGCAATGATTGCGTTGAGCTTCGCCAATTCGGGCTTTATCGTTTGTTGTATTTGGTCAAGTTTTACCATTTCATTGCAAAATTACTAATAATTACGATAATGAGGGGCTATATTAGGCAATTTCTTGGCGAAAATTTCCGAAATCGGCGAAAAAGGAGTAATTTTATATGCTCATTAGTTTGCCATATTAGGCAAATGGTGAAGCGGGACGCAAAACAGATGCCCCCAAAAAAACTAACACTGACACGATGAACAACGAAAAACGACTTTTCCTTCTCGACGCTTATGCGTTGATTTTTAGAGCATACTACGCGCTAATGCGCAACCCTCGCTTCTCGAGTGGGGGCGTTGACACTTCGGCCGTTTTCGGCTTTGTAAACATTCTGCAAGACCTTCTGAAGCGCGAAACCCCATCGCACATTGCCGTGTGTTTCGACCCGGGGGGAAAGACTTTCCGACACGAGGAATATGCTGCCTACAAGGCCAATCGCGACGAAACGCCGGAAGGCATCAGGGTGGCAGTGCCCTACATCAAGCGCATTCTCGAAGCCTACCGCATTCCGGTGTTTGTGAAGGAGGGCTTTGAGGCCGATGATGTGATTGGCTCGCTCGCGAAACTGGCTTGCCAACAAGGCTTTGAAACCTATATGGTGACGGGCGACAAGGATTTTGGGCAACTTGTGAACGAGTGCACTAAAATCTACAACCCGGGCAAAAATGAAATTCTTGGCGTAAAGGAAATCAAGGAAAAGTATGGTCTTGACGACCCTATTCAGGTAATCGACATTTTGGGACTGATGGGCGATAGCGCCGACAATATCCCTGGTTGCCCTGGCGTGGGGCCAAAAACTGCAGAAAAATTGATTCAGCAATTCGGCTCTATCGAAAATATGCTGGAGCACACCGATGAACTGAAGGGGGCGCTCAAGCAGAAGGTGGAAGCCAATGCCGAGCAAATTCGATTCTCGAAATATCTTGCCACCATCAAGACCGATGTGCCTCTCGACTGGGACGAAGAGGCGCTGAAGCGTGTACCGGTCGACTATGTGGCGCTCCGTAAGGTGTTTAACGAACTGGAGTTCCGCACGCTCACCAAGCGTATCATCGACCAGGGCGAGGCCAATGTGGGGCTGGCAGGCACCGTGCCTCCCGCACCCGAAAGTGGCGTTCAGACATCGCTCTTCGGCGACCAGTTCGCCTCCAGCGAACCCGCAGAAGATGTGTCGGCAACAAAAACAATCAAGAACTACGACTGCGATTTCCGCCTCATCGGCGACCTCGACGAAGCCGCAAAATATGTAGAGTCGCTCCTCGACAAAAAGCGTGTGGCTGTACATATCGTGTCGGTGGGTGACGAGGCGATGACGGCACAAATACTCGGCTTTGCCATCTGTCACGAAGCCCACAAGGGTGCATACTTGTCGATGGACGGCTTCGGCATGATGCTCGACTCGGTGCGTCCGCTCTACGAGAGCAATGTCACCATCTGCTCGGGCGATGTGAAGCGCGACATGGTGATGCTACACGAAAGGGGCGTGGCATTCACCGCACCATATTTCGACACCTCTGTAGGCCACTATCTACTGCAACCCGAGCGCGGGCACAGTGTGGCACAAATCGCACAGGAACTGCTGGGCTACGAACTCATCGACCCTGAATCGTATCTCGGTCCAAAAGGACGTGGTCAAAAGAAGATTTTCGAGGTGAAACCCGAAAAGATGACAAAGGTGGCTTGCGAACAGGCCGATGTGATTCTCGCTCTCCCTGATGTACTCTCGCAGCGCATTGAGGATTGTGGCATGACCAGCCTGCTCTCCGACATCGAAATGCCGCTGGTGAAGGTGCTGGCAAAAATGGAAATGGCGGGAGCTCGCATCGATGTGAAGGCGCTGAACGACTATGCCGAAGTGCTCACCGAGAAGATGAACGCGCTGGAACAGGGATGCTTCGAGGCGGCTGGAATGCACTTCAACACGGCTTCACCTGCTCAAGTGGGCGAAGTGCTGTTCGATCATCTACACCTCGACGAGAAGGCGAAAAAAACAAAAACCGGACAATACTCTACCACCGAAGAGGTGCTCACGAAACTGCGCGACCGTCATCCGCTGGTGGATATGATTCTTGAACTGCGTGGCATTCGCAAACTCCTTTCCACCTATGTAAAGGCTTTGCCATTGCTCATCAATGGGCGAACGGGGCGCATCCACACCACCTACAACCAAACGGTGACCGCCACAGGACGCCTGTCGTCGACCAATCCAAATCTGCAAAACATTCCCGTACGCGACGATATGGGACGCGAAATTCGCAGAGCATTCATCCCTGCTGAGGGCAATGTGTTCTTCAGCGCCGACTATTCGCAAATCGAGCTCCGACTGGTGGCAGATTTGAGCCACGACGAGATTATGCTCGAGGCTTTCCGCGAGGGGCACGACATCCACGCCATCACTGCAGCAAAAATCTATCACAAGCCTCTTGAAGAGGTCACTGCCGACGAGCGACGAAAGGCGAAAACCGCCAACTTCGGCATTCTCTATGGCATCTCTTCATTCGGCCTTTCGGAGCGTCTGGGCATTCCGCGTGCCGAGTCGAAGCAACTCATCGACGGCTACTTCGCCACCTTCCCCAGTGTGCGCAACTATATCGACCGCAGCGTGGCGCAAGCCAAGGAAAAAGGCTATGTCACCACCCTCTACGGCCGCCGTCGTATGTTGCCTGAAATCAATTCCCGCAACGCAGTGGTGCGCCAATTTAGCGAGCGCAACGCTGTGAACGCCCCCATCCAGGGCACCGCTGCCGACGTGATGAAAATTGCGATGATTGCCATCGACCGACGTTTTGAGCAAGAGGGAATTCGCTCGAAGATGATTCTGCAAGTACACGATGAATTGAACTTCGACGTTGTCCCTGAAGAGGCTGAAAAGGTGCAAACCATCGTGGTTGAAGAGATGGAAAACGCCTACCACGGAGGAGTGCATCTCACTGCATCACACGCCACAGCCACCAACTGGCTCGACGCCCACTAATTCTCAAGAAACCAACATCAGATACAGCAAAAAATGCCCCGAAAGCATCATTTCGGGGCATTTTTTATATAGGGACAATCCCTATTTATTCCATAGTCTGTGGTTGACGTTTACTTCATCATTTTCACAGTGCGAGTAGAGCCATCGGTGTAGGTGGTCACCTGAATGTTCACGCCATCAAATGGAGTGGCAGATACTTGGCCCTGAAGATTCACATACTTCACCGAAGCCAACTCCTTGGCCATCGAAACCTCGTCAACAGAAGTGACAATAGGCTTTGAAATGTTCACAGGATAAACAAGGTAACTTGCATTTAAGCCCTCGGCTGAAGCCTCTGCTTGAAGTTCTGCACCACCATGGACATGAGCGCTCTTTTTCTTAGGAGAGAAGCGTGGATTAAACGGATCAAACGGATCGTCACCAAAGGGGTCATTAGGGTCCCAGCTGGGGCATCCGGTTTCGTCGTTATGGCAGTGGTCACTATATTTTGTGCAGCGCTTGCATTTACACGTACAGTCACCCCAACCGAAACCGTCGGCAGTCACAAATGCGCCACCACTCAGTACGGGCGTGTAGAAAATCACTGCATCGAATTCATAGGCTTCGCCTTCTACGAGCTCCGGAATGGTGCCGTTGTACAAATCCCATTTCACAGCAAATCCGCCTTCAAGGCCGAGCACATTCACTCCCGATTTAGGTTCTGGAGCCAGAAAAGTGTCGTCGCCATGATATTCTGCATACACAATATGCGCAAATTCAAATGGCTTAGGCTGCATGAAGAAATATGTAGAGGACACGCCACCATGAGTGTTTTCCACCAAGTTGGAGTTCAGGAAATTGGTTGGGCAATAGGTGTTGATAGAAGTAGTTGCCGATTCCGAACCAGGTGTGATATAGTCCACTCTGTGTGTGGGAAAGTGAAGTTTTTCGTGCTTATAACCATCGTCCTCGTCACATTCCGTAGGTTCATAATACGACCCGTTGTTCATGTAGCCTTCCACCTTTATATTTTCAAGTCTTTTTCCCACATAAGCGTCAAGACTCATCGCTTTGGAATGAAGGAGAATCCAATTGTACTGAGTGTATTCTTGCTGCTTGTTGCCAGCGATATTGTAGTGTTGCACATCGGAAGGCAGTTGAGCCAGATTGGAATACTGATAGCAAATGCCGTTGTCGCCTTGGTCACGCACAAGAAGATAATTCACGCCATCCTTTTCAAAAGCCACCACGCCCACTAAATTGTCAGAAATGTCGTGTATGCCAAAAAAATCGTTATATAACCCCAATTCTACATTGTAGGCACGAACCAATGTTTGCGTGTCAGCTTTTGCGTTTGTAAAAATCCCCGCTACAAAAGCGACTGTCAGAAGTAGTAATTTCATTCTCATAATCAGTTCTTTTAAAAAGTAATAGTATAGTAAGTAGTAATATCAATAGCTAAAAAAGAGGTTAGTTAAGCCGAATGGGGTATTTGGATAGCCTACAGCTTCGCCTTAACCTCTCCACGACACCGAAGAAAAAACTTCCAAGAAAGTGTCGGTCACGAAACTTGAATTCGCGATTATTTCATTATTTTTACCGTGTGAGTAGAGCCGTCGGTGTAGGTGCTCACCTGGATGTTCACGCCATCAAATGGAATGGCGGAAACTTGACCCTGAAGATTCACATACTTCACCGAAGCCAATTCCTTAACTGCCGACACCTCATCCACAGAAGTGACGATAGGCTTTGAAATGTTCACAGGATAAACGATGTAGTCTTTGCTGATGCCATCATCTGCGGGCTCATCGCCTTCTTCTGCATCCACGCTCACGTTTTCGCCATGAGAATGAACTGTCTTGGCTTTCTTCGGAGCACCCCATCCCCAGTCATTACAACAGTCTCCATCATTATGATGCTCATAATATTTTGTACAAAGCTTGCACTCGCATCCACAATCAAAAGGCTGATTGCCACCAATACCCCAAACACCTTGCACGTGTGGCTTGTAGAAAATCACAGCGTCAAACTCATAGGTATCACCTTCCGTAAGCTCTGGTTTTCCACCTTCATACAAATCCCATTGCACACAGAATCCTCCCTTAAATCCGAGTAGATTCACTCCAGGGGCTTGAGCGGGAGTCACAAAAGCATCATTGCCATTGTATTCTGCATACACAATGTGAGCGAACTCATATTGCTTGGGCTTCATAAAGAAATATTTGGAAGTGACGCCTTCGTAGGTTCCTTCCACCAAATCGCTACCAGTGAAGTTGGCAGGGCAATAGGTATTAATAGCGGTAGTTGTTGACCCCGAACCAGGCGTAATATAGTCCACTCTATGAGTCAATATACCAAGCGTGCCATGCCCATAACCGGCGTCTTCATCACAACTCCCCTCTCTTGTTGCGTTGCTTTTATTCACATTTCCTTCAGCCTTAATATTCTGAATTTTCAAACCAGCATAAGCACTCAAATTAAGTTTGCCAGAGTGAAGGAGTAGATAGTTGGTTTGGGTATATTCTCGCTGATCGTGTCCTGCGATATTATAGAACTTCACATCGCTACCGAGTTTCGACAAGTCTGTGTAGTTGAATTCCACGCCATGATTACCTTGGTCGCGCACAAGAAGATAATGCACACCACCTTTTTGAAAAGCCACTACGCCCGACAAATCATCGGTAATGTTTTGAGCTGCAAAAATCTCATAAAAATAATAAGAATTTTCCTTGTACGCATCATATAAGGTTGTGCCTTCTGCATGCGCACTGGTGAAGAAGCCCGCCAAAAGTGAGCCCGCCAAAAGTAGTAGTTTTTTTCTCATAAGCCGTTCCTTTGAAAGTTTTAGTTTAATTGTCATTCCCCCAATCTAAATTATTTATTAATCGCAACACCTTAGTGCCTCTAATCATGCACTATAGTAGTGTAATACACAAATTTAGAGGATTTACAAAGATAGTGTCTTTTACCCCCCCCCATCCAAAAGAATTAACACAATTTAACCCTGAGAATCCCCCACTTCTCAAAAAGGAATCACAAAGCGAACCTATCCGCAAACATATTTTGCTCAAATTGCGACAAACCAACAGAAGTGGCTACGCGCCGCCAAGAAGCCATAGCATGTCTCACATCGTTGATGATTTGCTCGGCTATGTCCTTTGGCATCAAATAATCCTCACTCGACCCTAACAATATGTCGAGATTTGCTTCTGCAGTATAAGCATTTATCAAAAGACTTTGCTCGCGCATCAAAGAGGGGTTAAGATCGTAGGCCGGCGACAATGTCCAGCCTTTATTTGTTAACAAAAAACCGTGGTTTCGGAAATGGTCATCACAATTGCCAATAGCTAAGCTGAATGCCACCCTACGAAATAATTCCTGAAGATTTCTTTCAATATCACAGCAACCTTGCACAATGAAATCAACAATGTCAAGATAACCATTACCCGTCGATGCATTTTGACCATCAGTAAAACCGAGCATAGTCATTGCGGAGGCAAAATGAACACGCTTACCACCTTCAGTTCGGTCAAATCGTTTCGAGAGCAATGTGTGATATTTCTCACCAGCCTTTATCACCTTTGTTTGCGCACAAGTGATGCCTACAGTTTTTGCCAAAACGTGCGCAAAATGTTCCCACAACCCCACATCATACACATCTTTGCGAGAAGGAAATTTTGCTACATACAATTGTTTTTTATCATCTACAACAGAGGCCTTTGGCCGTGCGCCACCAAGTGATGTGCCGGGATGCACTAATTGCATCAACCATTTTTTCTCTGGAAGCATGTTTTTCTCCTCACTCAATTCAATCTCTCCACTTGCATTGATAAGTTCGCGAATACTTGCCAAAGGTGGCACTTGAAATTCTCCCGTTGTATTTATAAACTCTCCATCTTCTCTTTCTTTGAAACGAAACCCTCCCATCCGGGATGCGTCATCTATTCCAAGGAGAAAGTCCATCGACGAGAGCCGGTGCAAAGGGCGCTTCTCTTCTGCTGCCATTATCTGTTCTCGGCGAAGCACAAGAGTACGCCCCCATCTATCAGGTAATGAATCAGAAAAACAACCAAAGATGTCTTTGTCCTGTTGCGTGTATTGCTTACCCACATAATTGTTGATGTCAGCGCTTAGAACGATATCGGAATGGTTCTGAAGCCATTTTTTAGCAAATTCAAAACCATAAGTTTCACCTCCTCGGATGCTATCCATGGTTAGTTCGCCAATAAGTTCTATCTCGTTGAGCCAATCAAAATCTGCATACACTAATAATTTTTCCATCCTCTATATTTTTTTGGTGGCACGTTCGCGTTGTTTGAGTTGTAGATCTTGTAATCCTCTGCCAATCGGGTCTTCTTTTGCAATGAGAAGAATGTCATCGTCGAGTTGCAAAGCATAAAGCACACGCAAATAAATGCCGATGCTCACTGTTGGTAAGCCTTTCTCTATACGCGAAAGGGTTAGTTCGGAACATGTCGCACGGTCGGCAACTTGAACCATGCTCAAATTGCGGCGGAGGCGAGCCAATCTGATTTGCTCTCCCACAATCCGCATCTTCTCTGCGAGTTTTCTGGGCAATTTTGTGCCCATCGTATTCTTTGCCATAATTTATACAACCTTTATTTAAATATGCAAATTTAGCACTTTTTCCTAATTATATGATAGGTTACAAAATATTTTTAAAAAAAATATCAGGATGATCGAGAAGAGTGCATCAACACCCTCCATTTTTGCAACCCGGTTGCAGAACCCTCGCATTAATTTTGCATCGTAAAAGCATTAAAGCATTTTTGATTATGAACGAAAACGATATGCACAAACACGACTGCTGTTCGGAACACGAACACGATTGCCATTGCACAGAACATCAAAACGAACACCACGATTGCTGCCACGATGAGCACGAATGTGGATGCCATCACCACGAGCATCACCATCATGAGCACGGGCATCATCATCACCACGAACACGACTGTGGATGTGGATGTCATCACCACGAAGGAAGCGAAAAGGCCGCAGCCATCAAAATTGGGGTGGCAAGCGTATTATTGGCTGCAGCGTGGGCCATCGAGGCTAATTTCAGCCTTCCCACTTGGGCACTTCTCCTTATATATATAGTGCCTTACCTGGTGGTGGGCCTTGAAACTCTGCATGAAGCGGTGGAAGATCTTTTCCACGGCCATTTGCTCGGCGAAAACTTTCTGATGGCTATTGCCACTTTGGGTGCGCTGACCATCGGATTTCTGCCCGGAGCCGAACACCAATTCCCTGAAGCGGTGTTTGTGATGCTGTTTTTCCAAGTGGGCGAACTCTTTGAGCATCTGGCTGAAGGGCGCAGTCGCAAATCTATCGCCAGCCTGATGGACATCCGCCCCGATGTGGCGAATGTGGAAAGAAATGGCGCTATCGCTGCCGTAAACCCTGCCGAAGTGAAGATTGGCGAAACCATCGTGGTGAAGCCAGGCGAACGCATTCCGCTCGACGGCGTGGTCGTTGAGGGCGAATCATCGCTCGACACCGTGGCACTCACAGGCGAAAGCGTGCCTCGCAGCGCGAAAGTAGACGATGAGGTGATTTCCGGTTGCGTCAACCTCTCAGGCGTGCTCCGCATTCGCACCACCAAGTCGTTCGGAGAATCCACTGCATCGAAAGTGCTTGAACTGGTGGAACACGCCAGCGAGGGCAAATCGCGCAGCGAAAGCTTCATTCGCCGCTTCGCACGCGTCTACACTCCTGTGGTGGTGGTTTGTGCATTGGTGGTGGCATTCCTTCCGCCTGTTTTCAGCGAATCATACATCGGCGCGCTTCCTGCATGGATTTATCGCGCACTCGTGTTCTTGGTGGTGTCGTGCCCTTGCGCACTGGTAATTTCAGTGCCGCTCACCTTCTTCGGTGGCATTGGAGCTGCATCGCGGAATGGCATCCTCGTGAAGGGCGCCAACTATCTGGAGGCTTTGGCTAAGATGGAAGTGGCGGTGTTCGACAAGACGGGCACACTCACACATGGCGAATTTGCCGTTTCGGCACTGCACCCACATATCATCAGCGAACGCGAACTCCTGCACCTTGCCGCACACGTGGAGCGATATAGCAATCACCCTATCGCCATCTCGCTGAAAAACGCTTTCCCAGAAGAGTCAAACTGTTGCTCCGTTAGCGAAGTGGAAGAAATTGCAGGCCACGGCGTACACGCTTTGGTAGAAGGAAAAGCGGTGGCTGTGGGCAATGAGAAAATGATGACCCTTGTGGGCGCAAAATGCGTGCCTTGCCGCCAGCACCATAGCGGCACTGTGATTCACGTGGCCATCGAAGGCAAATACGCCGGCCATATCGAAATTTCCGACCGCATCAAAGACGATGCAAGGGAAGCCATCACCAGCCTCAAGCATGCTGGCGTGAACCAAACCGTGATGCTCACGGGCGACCACACCGATGTGGCTGACCATGTGGCAGCAGCAGTGGGCATCAATAAGCATTATGCCAACCTCCTCCCTGCCGACAAGGTTGCGCGCGTGGAGGCACTACTCGCCGAAAAATCGGAAGGCAGCACATTGGCATTCATTGGCGACGGCATCAACGATGCACCGGTGCTTGCCCGCGCCGACGTAGGCGTTGCTATGGGAGCGCTCGGTAGCGATGCCGCCATCGAAGCTGCCGACGTGGTGCTCATGGACGACAAGCCATCAAAGATAGCACGCGCCATACGCATCGCCAAACGCACCATCGCCATAGCCCGCCAGAATGTAGTGTTCTCCATCGGGGTGAAAGTAGGCGTAATGGTGCTTGCCACCTTCGGCATTGCAGCCCTGTGGATGGCAGTATTCGCCGACGTAGGCGTAATGGTGCTCGCAGTGCTCAACGCCACCCGAGCCCTCCGCTCCTAAAATTTCTGGGGTTTAAATCTCATCCATGCTCAAATGCACTTTTTGGTTTATTGGTATGGTTCGTGAATGACGAAAAAAATCTTGTTCTGAAGGGTTTGCTGTTTGCCACTCAAACTCAAATCACTCAAATCACCCGAAACACCTGAAACACCCGAAACA
>JAUNNJ010000062.1 GCA_030531495.1 Bacteroidales bacterium | reverse complement strand
AGACTTTTAGACATTTCGAATCTTCGGGGTGGTGGCTTTTTTCTTATTTCTAAAAGTCAAATTTCTTATTTCTAAAATCTTTTTATTAACTTTGTGAAGTGCAATATGCGAGCCGTCGACCGACGCTCGTTTGCATCGCCTGAGGCTCATCAAGGCGTAAAACTAATGGAGCAAAAAAGAACATAAAAGGCGTCGTCAACGCTTTGTCAATTGATGATTCGGAACCTGAGAATCTCCAGAATTAGCTGTCAATGACAAATGCAGAGAAGATGCCACGGGTGAGTTATTGTAACAATCCCCGTAGTGTGTCAGAGAGGGCAAAATCTGTCCTCACGGCACACTTTACGGGTGTATATATACTAACTCTCACGTGGGCAATCGTATCTGTCCGTCATCAGCTAAAGGTTTCTCAGGGCCTCGAATCAATGGCGAACATGATGCGTTGCCCACTTTTTTTGTAGGTTGCTACCCCTATAGATAGCAAAAATAGACAGAGAGCAAGACGTCAACCTCTACTGCGCAGATCTGGACAATCTGAAGGAATTCTTAGAGAAGTTTGATGCATCGCTGTCACGTTGTGAACTGAATTATTAATCACAGCGTGGATGGCTATTGCATAAACTCTAAGAGGGCTTGTCCAGAGCCTGCGCAGTTTTTGTGTCATTAGCCACCACGCTTTTAAACATAAAAAGCGTGAAGAAAATCAGAGAGTTTCATTTATTTGCAGGTATAGGTGGGGGGATTTATGGAGGAAAACTACTTGGGCACTCATGTTGTGCAGGTGTTGAAATAGACAAATATTGCCAAGATGTATTAAAACAAAGGCAGAAAGATGGTTGGTTAGAAGAATTTCCCGTTTATGGTGATTTGACAAAATTAAATGGTGCACCACACAAAGGCTCATTTGAAATATTATGTGGTGGTTTCCCTTGTCAAGCATTTAGTCATGCTGCTCATGGAAAAAACATTGCTGAGAAAAACCTTTGGGGTGAAATGCTTAGATTTGTTGAAGAATCAGAAGCTCCAATTGTTTTTGGAGAGAATGTAACGCTAAAAGCGCTAACTAAAGCCAAAGCGGATTTGGAACAAATCGGATATGTGGTTGAATTGTGCAAATTATCTTGCGGTGATTTGGGGGCAGACCATAGGCGAGACAGATATTGGCTTCTTGCAGTGAAAGACCAGAATGTATTCCAAAAGGTCGCACAGCATTTATGCAAACTCCCCAAATTAAAGCCAAAAAGATGGACAATCGACCCACATACCATTGAAGGAATAACTCCTACCGAAAATCGCCGTCAGCAACTAAAAGGAATAGGAAATGCTCAATCGCCTTTCGTCGTTGCCTCTGTTTTTCGCATTTTGGTAAATAGGCATCTTCACCACAAATTCTCTGGAACAATAGCTAATCAAGAAGAAATAGAAGCCGTATATGAAAAACAGCCTACCTGGATTCAAAAAACACAAGGAAAGGGATTTGGATTAGTTCATACCCCAACAACCATGGCAAACTATTCTGCACCTTCAATGATGAAACATTTGGGGTGCCGCAATTTCGTAAAAGTATTCAATAAGCCATCGCCTTCTAACGCAGAATACTTAATGGGATTCCCTTTCGGCGCATCATCACTTACTCCAATGTCAATGGAAAATATTAAAAATTGGTTATAAAATATTTATTTGATATGGAAGTTTCGCAAATTATTCAAGAGTTGGAATTGAGAGGTTTTAACAAAAATGCCGCTGTTACACAGGCATCATTGTATAGCGTTATCAAACGTTCACAGCTTTTTTCTAATACAAATAGACTGAATGCTGGATGGGGACGCGGAAAGGTAGTTGTTGCTACTTATGATGAGACCTCTGATATTGCAACAGAAGCATTTGTTGATAGCTGGGTGGATTTGGTACACAAATACCAAGATCAATTTTTATGTTTAGAGACAAGCCCAAAAGAATGGCAATATTATAATTATAATGGAACAGAAGTGACATACGAACAAATATTCACATCGAAAGAGTCTCAATCTTTTAAGAATTCTGATTATCGTCGTTATATTGCTGCGATTAAGTCGAAGCCATTTTTGTTGCTTGCTGGCATTTCTGGTACTGGTAAGAGTCGCATTGTTCGGGAATTGGCTCGTGCTTGTTGGGAACCGGGGAGCAAAGATTATGAGGCTCACAAGCCAAGGAATTTTGAGATGGTGCAAGTGAAGCCTAACTGGCATGATTCGAGTGAACTTATTGGCTATGTGAGCCGCGTTAGCGGCACACCTGAGTATATTGCGGGAGATTTCTTAAAATTCGTTGCAAAAGCTTGGAGTGAATCCGATGTACCTTACTTCCTTTGTCTTGATGAAATGAATCTTGCCCCTGTAGAGCAATATTTCGCAGAATATCTCAGCGTGGTAGAGAGCCGCAAAAATAAAGACGGTATTGTTGTGAGCGACCCACTACTGAAAAAGAGCAAAGATGATTGGTACCGCGTGCTGACAAGCGAACTTACCGAAGATGACGAGTTGCGCACCCAGTTTCTGAATGATGGTATCTGTTTACCTCCGAACCTTATTGTGGTGGGCACGGTGAATATGGATGAAACCACTTTCTCGTTCTCGCGCAAGGTGCTTGACCGCGCCATGACTATTGAAATGAATGAGGTGGACCTCAACGGAGGTTTGACCAAGCGCCATGAGCAGATAGGCAAGCTTGGCAATGCCGAACTTGTGGGTAATGCTGTGGAGGGTGTTGATATTTACGAGGCTCACAAAGATGTTTGCGACAAAGTGATTGAATATCTCCAGGCTGTGAACGACAAACTTGAAGGCACTCCATTTAAGATTGCCTACCGCACACGCAACGAATTTTTGCTCTATGTGGTGAACAATCTTCCTTACAACAAGGATAAGAAAGGCAACGAACTCGCACAAGATTATGTCATTGCCCGCGCACTCGATGAGATCACCAACATGAAAATTCTGTCGCGTATCGAAGGTGATGAAACCAAGGTAAACGACCTGTTCCACCACGATGCATTGAGGAAAGCTGTGGCTGATGCTCTCCATGCGGTTTGTGAAGAATACAAGACCGAAGAAGCCGTATCAATAAAGAAACTTGACGAAATGAAGAAGAAACTTGATGGTGGTTACACCAGTTTCTGGAGCTAAAAAATGGAACTGCTGAAGATAAGGCATCATGATTTTGACCTATTCATTGAATGCGGAAAATTCAATGAAATATGGGGCAAAGCCAAGCGAAACGTGGGAGAGGAGAGTCTTACTTCCACTTACACTTGGAGCGACGGTGTGGAGTGGGTGGAGCGACTTGGTGTGGATGGCGAAGCAATGCTAATCACCCAGGGCGAGGCAGCTCCCGCCATCTTCTTCGACAATACCGACTACCCTATTTGGGTGGAATTTCGGGAATGGGTGAAACAAGCCCGCTTTGGCTCGATGCTGCAAGCCGACAACGAGCGATTCAGTTTTCACCGCCGTGGGCGCATTCTCAGCGGTTTCCTTAATTATGGCAACGAGATAGGACGCAGCGAGATTAACCTGATTTACGAAGTAGAAGGGCGGCCGCGCAGGTTCACTTTCGGCTACGAAGTGTTGAGCACGAAGCTCAATTACCATGAGCACTGGAAGCAAATCGTGGCAGATATTGAGGAAGAATACCGCATGCTGTCGCTCGACTACATGAAGCGCACCTTCCATGGCTTCAATCCCGACACCAATGGCGAGCGTCCCGACTTGGTGTGGTGGAGTGTGTTTGAAGGCGAACAGGAGAGATTTGTGAAGGCGGTGCGCAGCATCATCGACCGCCCACGGCACAGGCTGCACGGCATCATCACTTATCAACGCGCCGACAAACTGAAACGCATCACCGCCGGCATAGAGAACGAGCTGGTGGAGCACCGCAGAGAGCCCGCCCATCTGTATGGCGTGGAAGAACAGATACAGAGCAACGACACGCAGGAAAATCGATTCTTGAAGTATGCACTTGGTGAGATTTCGAAGAAATACAACCAATTGAAAGCTCGCATAGAGTCGCTAAAGAACACCAGCGACGATATGCGTGAAAACATGAAAAAGATGCAAGCCACGCTGAAGCACTTGCAGCACAATCCATTTTTTCGCACCGTAGGCCGATTCAAGGGGCTTAACCAAGAGAGCCTTATTTTGCAAAAAGCGAGTGGGTATAGCCAAGCCTATCGCACATGGAACCTGCTGCGCCGAGCGTATTCGCTCAACGACGGCATCTACCGCTTGCAGACAAAGGATATTGCCACACTGTATGAAATATGGTGCTTCATAGAAGTGAGCCATATCGTGAAGGAACAGTTGCACTTGGGCGACGAAGACGTTGACCACCGCAACCGAATGGAAATGAATGGCATTTTCACTTGGGAGCTGGGCAAAGGCGAACATTCACGGATTTTGTTCAAAAAAGGTGATGTGGAGCTTGCAGAACTCGTTTACAACCCCAAGCACACCGACAAGATGAACGACAACATTTCCATGGAAAACATCTACGTTGCCACTGTGGCACAGAAGCCCGACATCGTTTTGCAACTCACAAAAGACGATATGAGAAAAGGCATGAAAATGACCTATCTGTTTGATGCAAAATATCGCATTGATGGTCGCGACAGCCGTGGCGTGGACACACCACCAGAAGATGCCATCAATCAGATGCACCGCTACCGCGACGCCATCTACTACAAGAGCCATTCTTCAGCAAAATTGAAAAAAGAAATCATTGGCGGTTACATCCTTTTCCCTGGTGATGGCGCGCCTGCTGACGTGGAAGTGTCGAAGTTCTACAAAACCATTGATGAGGTGAATATCGGGGCATTTCCTCTGCGCCCCAAAGATAAGCACAACCGCTACCTATTGGAGCAGTTCATAAAAGAACTCATAGAAAAACCTTCTGCTGAAATTGTGACAGAAATGATTCCTCAAAAGGGTGCCTTTGTGGAAGTTGGTAATCGTGTACTGGTGGGCGTGGCCAAGAGGAGCAACCGAAAGGGATATCTTGAAAGTTTTGAGGATGGAACTGCCGACTTATATTACACCGGTCCAAAATTTCCCACAACCATTGCATTGCACAATCTGCATTTCTTTATTCCGTATATTAAAGGAAAAGGGATTCGTGATGTATATGAGGTGGTGAGGGTGCGCACTATCACTGCTCAAGAAGCAAAGCAGGATGACTCGAATGGTGATGATATGCGTCTTGCATTTGAATTGAAATTCAACAGACGGCTTTTTGCTGAATATCAAAAAATTGACACAAGTAAAATGATAAACTATACATTTATAGATACCACTTTCGACCAGATTTCGGGGTATTGATTGGCGGTGGTTACATAGTGAAGGGGGATGGTTTTTTTAGTAAAAAGGGACGGTTCCTTTTTACTAAAGAATTGTATAAATGTAAGAATATCAGTTGGTAAAGTGGGTGTCTCTGGCTAATTAGAACCGTCCCCTTTAGCCATATGGCTGATAGGTTTTCGGTTTGTTGATTGGCGGTGGAGTAAACAAAAATTTATACAAATAAAAGCGGCGGAAGTGAGATTCCGCCGCTTTGTTATTTTGATAATGTTTTAAATCATTATGCTTCCTTTGGGTTAGGACCGTATTGGTTAGGACCTGGCTTGCTGTCGCTGATACACATGATCAATGGAATCAATGCACCAACACCACAGAGGAGGCAGAGCCACAACATGTGACCACTCTTGCCTACGTCGTGGAGACGGCGTACCCAAACAGCGAGAGTAGGGATAAGGAGAGCAAGTGAAATAAGACCGAATACAGCGAGACCAAGATAGAAAATAGTGTCGAATGATTCAGCTTGCGCCAAAACTTCATTGTATTGGTTCATGTCTTGGAGAGCGGCAGCTGTGAGTTCGGCAACTTTAGCTGTCTTCCATTGAACAAGTGCAGACATACACCATGATGGGATGCAGGTGAGGAGATAGAACCACCAAAATTCTGAACGGCGTGCGCGGCCGCTGAATGTCGCATACTTTGCGAAACATGCTTTAATAGCTTCTAAAAAATTCATTGTAGGTAAAAATTTAAAAGTTTATAAATAGGTTTTAAAAAAATAGATTCTATGAAAAAAAATCGAGGACGAATTTGATGAAGCTTTTAGAATTTTGAGCGTCGACTTTTCCATAACAGACACTTTCTAAAAACCATTACAATATGTCCAACAGATTCTCTTTGTGCAAATATAAATATATTGTAAATATTTTGCAAATTTTTTTAAAAAAATATCAACGAAAATGGTGAGAAATGTGTTTTCTAATCAGGGAGAGACTGTCTGAAAACTGAAAATTAAGGGATTGCAATTGCGGACGCTCGAACCGAGCGTCCCTACAACGGCGAATTTGGGGAAAGACAGTGGAGCATATGGCCGGTGGGTACTGGCTTCCAGCCAGAACTTGGTGTGGGCTACTTGCGAATTGTGGCGTTCTTAACGTTCGTCGTGTCGGTTGTCGGAGAGGCACTTTCGCATAGATGTATAGGTTTAGTACATTATTGTTTGTTGGCGATGAAGGAGAGGATTGGGGCGGCGGTGCCGTCGGGATTCTGGTTGATGTAGAGTTGCACCATCCGATTGTTGCTCTCATAGCGATATCCGATGATATCAGCTGCTTCACCCTCTGCCGATGAGTGGCCGATGACCATTCGTTGCATATCATACGACTTTTGGAGTGATTCCAGAATTGCAGAAAACTGCTTGTTGGCCCTGTCCTTTGCTGCCGATTTTGCGCGGAACGAAATGCAGTAGAGTCCGTTGCCGTCGAACTGGATTTGCACATTCAGCCATCGTTGGCCGAGGAAATTGAAACCAGAGGTGTCGGCTGACGATGCAAGAATCTTCATTTCGCTGTAGTCGCCGTTGTCGAGCGGGATGGTGTCGAAATGATTGTCGGCTTGCCCCGATGCCGCATCCACAAAGTGCTGTGCGTAGAGGGCCTCGAGCACGGCTTGTTTTTGCTGGTTAAACTGCACAGAGCCGAAGAAGGTGTCTTGTATGTCGCTTTTGCTGGGGGTGCAACTGTAGCACGCAGCGGCAATGAGGAGAATGGAGAAAATGCGTGATATCATTGCTGTTGGGTTATTTTCTGCGTCGTTTAGATGCTGTTGTTTTCTTTTTCTTGGGTGCGGTGAGCGTTTTGAATTGCTTCAGCACATCGCACTTCGAAACGAATGTTGATACTTTCTGCGGGTTGGCGTTGTAGAATGTAAGCAGGTTGTTCATCTCGGCGAATTGAGGCGTTTTCTTGTTCACTTTCAGCACAGGAGTGTAGTTTTTACCCACATAGTCGGTGTAGATTAAATCTTCGCCTTGAGGTATGAATGCCAATGCATAAAGGGCTTTCTCTTTCAAGCGGAAATCTTTTGAAGCGGCAGACTTCTTCAGCAAGTCGATGGTTTGGTTGATGAGTAAAGCCTCGTTGCGATAGCGAACGGTGTCGTAGATGCTCACATTGTAGCGGGTGAGATACCAGCAGTCGCCTTTGTAACTTGCCTGATAGAGGAGTGATGCCAATCGGTAGGCATTTTCTTCGGTTTGCGGAGCGTTTTCGAGTTTTGCCACTTCGCGGCAGAAGTCCAACTTTTGGTTAGTTTTCACCTCTGTGGCTTCTTCATTTGCTGATTCCACCGCCTGATGTCCCATCCAGCGCTCCTTGTTGAAGTCGCGGCGTGCCATATAGGCGCTGATACCTTGTGTTGAGATGAGGCTCAGTGGCACCTTTTCAAGAAATGGAATGGCTGCTTGAAAATTGCCTTCGCGCATTAGCTTGGTGCCAATCATATCGTTGTAGTCGTCATCAGTGATGCATTTGTCGACATCAGAAGCCAGCCATTTTTCCAGTTTGGTGCTTTGCTGGCCTTTCATATATTTCTTGTAGCCAATCATCTCGTCGGCAGATAGTTCGTCGATGGCATCCCAGAACACGCTTCCCGCTGTGAAAGGCTCATTGTCGATGTGGAAGAGGTCGTAGGCGTTGTATGCGAATGCAATCAGGTTGGTAGCCAGCCCATAATTGCCTTTCTCCATAAAGCCAGGGTTGAGATTGTCGAACACAAAGCGGTCGATCATTTCTGAATAATGCCAGTCGCCTTGACGATGTCCTTCTTGTGCTTTTTGTCCCAGCCATTTGAGCTCATCGTAAAGATAGTCGTAATAGTCGTTGGTGGGCACTACATGCTTGCATTTTACTGCCAAACGGCACACACGCGCATTGTCTTTCATGCGTTCGTTGCCGCCTAATTGCATCGCCTTTGTCAGCATGGTAAGGGCGTCGGCATCGTTGCCCAGCATGCTGTTGAGGTAGCCTGCTGCTGCTTGCCACATGGCCGGACACTGTGTTTTTCCTTCCGAAACCACCTGCTTTGCAAATTCGATGAATTGCTTGATTTCATCGTTGTAGATAGCTGTGGCTTCCACTTGCTGCATCACCTCGCGGTCCTCATTGTTGTCCTTGGTTTCTTGTGCGTTGTTCACGAAATCCTGAACGAGGAATGTCAGTGTTGCCGAATTAGGGTTGGCATCATATTCGCTTTTGATGCCTTTGAGGTTGCGCTTGTCGCGCACAAGCCACTTGATGCTCGACATATCGCCGAGCGCTCCGTAGATTTTGATGGCTTCGTCGCGTTTGCCTTCTTTCACCAGTGCATTGGCATAGAGGCCTTTCATCATATCGCGATACACGCTTGCAGGCAATTTATATGCAGTGTTCACCCACACTTTTTTGTTGAGAGCCTCTTGGCCGAGCGCCAAATTGCATCGCATTTCGAGCAGAGTGTATTGCGGTCTGTATTTTTCCCCCTTATATATGCGAGCGCTGTTGCGAATGTCGCGAAGTTCCTTTTGATATTTCGCCACATCCTCTTTTGAGGGGTAATTCCATGCATTAGGCGCTAACTTGTCGCTTATCTGAAGATATTGGATGAGTTTCTTCAAATAGTTGATGGTTTCGGTGTCGTTTTTCTTCAGTGCTGTTTGCACGATGGAGTTTTCCGACTTGTTGAATTCTTTGAGGTTGACATCGCTGAGGGCGTCGACTTCCCATTCAATTTCTTTCTTTCCTGTATAGTCTTCCCAGTATTTCACCATTTCAGCCTTGCCTACCTGCTGCCACTGTGTGGTGGGATAGACACTGAAAACGAAGAAATGTGGACGAGCGGATGGACCGCAAGCGAAAGCTGCCACCACATTGGCAAGCAAAAAACTAAGGATGATAAATCTTTTCATATTCGTTATGATTGTAGCGTTTGATATTTTCGTAATTGAGGTCGTAGACGATGACTTGGTCGTTGATGCTTGGAGCGTAGGATGCCACTTTCTTTTTCACTGCTTCAATAAGCGAGAACGGCACGTCTCGTACCAGTATTTCATCACCTGGATTAATGTGAGCCGATGTTGCGTCTTCGCCCGGACCGGTGGTCAGTTCCCGGCTGCTCACAGCCATATAGATGTCGGCCGATTTTTGTCGAAACAGGGATTTGTCGTTGAGGTCGGCATCGTAGGCGATGGCTTTGAAAGTGTCGGCTTCAAACAGCAGTTTCCACCCAAACACAGGGTAGGCGGCACACAGCGGCAAATCGTAGTCGGCCAAGTGCTTCAAATAGGGCTCTACTGCCGCCATGTCGAGAATTGGGTTTTTGCACTTTCGGTTGGTGGCATCGCCGGTGTTGTAAAGCATGAGTGCGCCGTAGTCGACGGGCGGAGGCGTCATTCTCAACTGATGTAGGCGTATGGTGGCCGACAGGCGAATGCCTTTCTGTGCCAGCAGTTCACGTGTTTTCTCCAGCAATGAGAAATATGCCGCTTGGCTGTTGGCGGTCCAGTCGCAGTCGAGTTGCACTTCCTTGATGGGTGGAATGTCGTTGGTTTCGCACATTTGTAAAATGCGTTTCACCAGCAAATTGGGCAGCTGCGTCAGGTCCTTTTGCATACAATTCTCGGTGATAAACACTGTTGGCACCACTTCCAATCCGCGTGGAATGCTGTCGGTGAATTGTAGGGTGGCATTTGGCTGTACGCCTTCTTTGCCTCCAGGCACCACGTCAAAGAAACGGACAAAGATTTTCTTGATTTGATGATTGGCAAGGAACTGACGCTCAGTTGAATCGAAGTGCAGCGTGGTGCGCCAATAGTACACCGACCTTTCAGGCTCGGGCACTTTGTCCACTTTGTGGTTACAACTTGCCATCGTAATCAATGCAAAGAGTAAAATCAACCATTGTTTCTTCATATTCATCGTCGGCATCTGCCTATTCATCTAATTCTTGCAAAAGTAGGCAAAATTTCTTGAGTTTTTTGTAATTTTGCACAAATAATTTAAGAAAAATGAAGCAAATCAAGATATGGATTGAGGCTATTCGCCTACGCACTTTGCCCGTGTCGGTCAGTGGGGTGCTCATCGCTGTGGGATTGACGAAATTCAATGGTCAGTTTCGCCTTGTGCCTTCGCTGCTTTGTGTGGTGTTTGCAGTGCTGGCGCAAATTGTGTCGAACTTGGCCAACGAATATTTCGATTTCAAGGCAGGTACCGACAAGAAAGGACGTGTGGGCCCTCGTCGTGGTGTCACTGAAGGCGACATCACACCCTCTGCAATGAAAAAGGCGATGATTGGCACCCTCGTGGTGGCTTGCCTTGTGGGGTTGAGCATGCTTTTGGTGGTTGACCCTGGCGAAAATTATGCCAACTGGTTGATGCTCATCGGCGCAGGTGTGCTGATTGCCATATTTGCGTTTGCCTATAGTGTAGGGCCATACCCTCTCAGCTATCACGCGTTAGGTGAAGTGACAGTGATGGGCTTCTATGGGCTTGTGCCGGTCATTTTTACTTATTATGTGGTGAGTGGCGTGTTTCATCCCTTTGCAGTGATTGCCGGCATTGCAATTGGCTTTATGGGGGTGAATGTGCTCTTGGTGAACAACTATCGCGATGTGGACGACGACCGTGAGGCCGGCAAGCGAACTTCGGTGGTGGTATTTGGCCGAAAATTGGCTGCTTTTGCTTATTTGCTCAACGGACTGCTTGCCATGTCGATTCTCGGTGTGGTGTGGATTCGACTCTATTTCGCCTCGGGGTGGTGGTTCTTGTTGCCGATGGTAGTGTATCTGCTTCTGCACTTCATCACTTGGCACAGGCTGAAGCATAGCGATGGCGCAGCACTCAACCCATTGCTCGGTGCCACAGCCCGCAATATGCTCATCTTCACCCTCCTCTTCTGTGCGACACTCCTTTTTTAAGGAAGGAAACGCATATCCCAGGTGACAAAACTTCTTTTTTAATATGCTTTGAGGACGAAGCCGCCGCCTTGTGCCATGTGCACATTGAGGGTGGCGGGCACTTTTCCTGTCGTTTTCTTGAAGTCTTCTGCATGTTTGTTGGCATTCACACCGTCGACAAACAGCTCCATTTGCTTGCCTTCAATGAAACTGAGGTCAAGGTTTGCACTGCGAGCTTTCCAGTTGCTGATGCCACCCACATACCAAGTGTCGCCTTTGCGGCACGCCTCAATCACATATTCCCCGATTTTTGCGGCAAGCACGCGACGTTCGTCCCACACAACAGGCACTTTTGCGATAAAGTCGAGGCATTCGGGTTCTTCTTCATAGTTGGTAGGGGTGTCGCAAAGCATGTTGAAAGGAGAATCAAAAATCAGGTAGAGCGCCAACTGACGGCATCTGGTGCCCTGGCTCATGGGTTGAGAATGGCAGGGATAGTAGTTCTTTTTGGTGGCGTTGCGCATTGCGCCTTGGGTGTAGTCCATCGGACCCACCACTTGGCGGATAAATGGCAAGAGTGTTTCGTGACGCACTTGGTCGTATCTCTCAAATTTGCTCCATTTCACTTGCTCTTGTCCGGCAACAGCCTCAAAATTGAGCACATTCGGATAGGTGTAGGTCATGCCGTTTGGCACGGGAGCGCCATGGAAATCGCAGAATAGGTGATATTTTGCACAAGTGGTGGCCGCCTTTTCAAGGAATACCATCATTTTCTGGTCGCATCGGTCCATGAAATCGATTTTGAATCCCTTTACACCCATTTCGCTATAGTGGCGGCACACATTTTCCATGTCGCGTTCGAAAGCCTTGTATCCAGCCCAAAGCACGATGCCCACACCACGCTCCTCGGCATATTTCACGAGCATAGGAAGATTGATTTCTGGCACAATCTGCATCAGGTCGGCTTTCTTGTTCACTGCCCAACCTTCATCCAAAATCACATATTCAACGCCGTTTTTGGCAGCGAAATCGATGTAGTATTTATAGGTGTCGTTGTTCACGCCAGTGGCAAAATCCACGCCTTTCAAGTTCCACGCGTTCCACCAGTCCCAAGCCACCTTGCCGGGCTTTGCCCAATCGGCTGCCAAAACAGGGGCGTCGGCCAAAAGTCGTGGCACCTCAGTGGTGAGCAGGTCGGCATCCTTCTCGCTCACGAGCATCATCTTCCATGGGAAAGTGTGGGTGCCGGCAGTTTTGGCGATGTAGTTCTCCCATTCATCCACAATCATCTGCAGATTGTTGTGGTCGCCTTGATATTCGTGTTTGGGGTAAGGTGGGAAGTAGCCCTTTACAGTGTTGCCATCGCAGGGCAAGAGGAACATGCCGGGATAGCTGCGCACATTGTAGTCGCCAATCAGCAGCTTTTTGCCATTCTCCAGTTCCACAAGCATTGGTGAGAGGCCAAGATGCTTATGGTCGAGTTCGGAAATTCTTTTATAGAGATAAGTGTTTTCAAACGAGCAGTAGGCTTGGTCGCGCAAATCATCGGTCTTGTGATGCGAATTGGCGGGTGCCTCGTAAGCCATACAGTCGGCAGGCAGACAAAATTCCACCTTTTCGTCGGCGATGGTCAGCGAATCGCGAAAATTGGTCACGAAGCGGTAGGCCACACCCTGGTCGTAGGCGCGGAATTCCACGGCGTATTTGCCATAGTTGAGCGTCAGCGTATTGCTTTTTTCGCTCTTTGCGGTTTTTGCTGACTTGCATTTTTCTGCTGCCAGCACTTTCCCGTCGGTCATTGTCATTCCCAATCCCGAAGGATTCAGAACCGCTGTGCCATCGTGGGATATAGAGAACGATGTGGATGTGGCATCATTTACGATGTTCACCTTCAGTTTTCCATTTGGAGAGGTAAGTTGAAAACTTTTTGCCAGCAAAGGCAGTGCGATGCACATCAGTGCAAAGGCGAATGTATATTTGTTCATAATTGAAGGAGTTTTTTATTCAAGCAAATTTACGAAAAAAATCTATAATCAGAAAAGATTTAGCTTGTCGGCGACGGTTCTGCTTCCTTTTGTATGAGCTGATGTATTTTCTTTTTTTTGAAAAAAAAGTGCATTAAGTGGTTGATATTATGAAAAAATCTATAACTTTGCAGACTAGATGCACAATTTATGCGGATTACTATATTAATAAACTTCTAATAATACACATTTATGAAAAAAAATTACGCTAAATTTATCGTTTCAGCAGCTGTAGCTGTTGCTTCTGTTTTCGGCGCTCAAGCCGAAGAAGTTGTAGTTCTTCAAGAAAACTTCGACAAGCTCGAAGCGCTCACCGACGCAGGTGTTCACAAGTATGGTAAGAATCCTTGGACTGGTAAGGATGCTGAAGGTGTGGAATATCAACCAAACTTCACCAACATCCAAAAGGATGGCAATCTTGACGACCTCAATGGTTGGAGCTCTCGCACTACTTACCTTTACGCTTGCCAAGGTTTCGTTCGTATTTCTAAGACCAACTACGGTGGCGACCTCTTGTCTCCAAAGTTCTCAGCTCTTAACGAACCAACCGACGTGAAGCTCTCTTGGCAAGGTATTGGCTATACTTCTAATGTTGCTCTTAACGAAGATGGCAGCTACAAGAGTGGTGGTGTTCACGACTATCAATACTACCTCGTAGCAGTGCTTGGCGCTGGTGAAATCGACGGTGCTCAATTGGTTGACGCTAAATATCTCGATGAAAACAAGGGCGCTATGGACGTTAAGGCTTACGCTGTCAACATCCCTACCGACTGCTTTATCACTATGGACACTCTCCAAGCTTGGAGCTTCGAAGGCACTAAGAACGAAATCACCATCAAGGGTGCTACTGCAGAAACTCAAGTTGCTTTCTTCTCAACTATCCCAGCTGTGAAGACTACAGCTTATGCTACCGACGCTATGCCTATCGCAACCGACGCTCCTCACGGAACCAACAACAAGGTTAACCGCGTGGTTCTCGACAACATCAAGGTTTCTTACGAAAAGGAAGTTACTGCAGTTAACGACATCAACGCAGCTAAGGAAGTGAAGGCTCGCAAAGTGATGGAAAATGGTCAGATTTACATCATCGCTGGCGACAAGAAGTACAACGTGATGGGTGCTGAAGTGAAATAATCTCATTCCTACTTAAATACTAACAAAAAGCCCTCCCGCAGGAGGGCTTTTTTGTTGATTCGGCCCTTCTGCCACCTTTATGGTTCCAATCTTCAATTCTGTAGCTATTCTTTTTGTAACGAATGCGTAAAAAAAACGAAAGAATCGCTTTCGTATTAAAAAATAATGTGTAATTTTGCGTGTTATTATACACGAGTAATTATCAACCTTTTTTAAAAACAAATATTATATGAAGAAAAATTACGCTAAAATGTTCGTATCTGCAGCTCTTGCAGTTGCAGCTGTGTTTGGTGTTCAAGCACAAGATGTAGTTCTCGAAGAAAACTTCGACAAGCTCGAAGCGCTCACCGACGCAGGTGTTCACAAGTATGGTAAGAATCCTTGGACTGGTAAGGATGCTGAAGGTGTGGAATATCAACCAAACTTCACCAACATCCAAAAGGATGGCAATCTTGACGACCTCAATGGTTGGAGCTCTCGCACTACTTACCTTTACGCTTGCCAAGGTTTCGTTCGTATTTCTAAGACCAACTACGGTGGCGACCTCTTGTCTCCAAAGTTCTCAGCTCTTAACGAACCAACCGACGTGAAGCTCTCTTGGCAAGGTATTGGCTATACTTCTAATGTTGCTCTTAACGAAGATGGCAGCTACAAGAGTGGTGGTGTTCACGACTATCAATACTACCTCGTAGGCGTTATGGGTGGTGGTGAACTCGTTGCTGACAACGTGCTTCACAACGTACAATACATGGACGATGCTAAGAACGACATCTTCATCGACTGTGCTGTAATCAACATCCCTACCGACTGCTTCATCACTATGGACACTCTCCAAGCTTGGAGCTTCGAAGGCACTAAGAACAAAGTTACCATCAAGAAGGCAACTGCAAACACTCAAGTAGTGTTTATGTCAACTATCCCAGCAGTGAAGACTACTGATTACTCAACTCCTGAAATGCCTATCGCAGAGGACGCTCCTCACGGTGTGAACGTGAAGGTTAACCGCGTGGTTCTCGACAACATCAAGGTGGTTAAGGCTGGCTCTTCTGCTGTTAACGACATCAACGTAGCTAAGGAAGTGAAGGCTCGCAAAGTGATGGAAAATGGTCAAATCTACATCATCGCTGGCGACAAGAAGTACAATGTAATGGGTGCTGAAGTGAAATAATCACATTCCCATATGATACTATCAAAAAAGCCTTCCCAAACGGGAAGGTTTTTTTGTGCTCTTTTTAGTAAAAAGGGACTGTTTTTTTTGCTAAGTTTTTTGTAAATATAAGAATATCAGTTGTTAAGTGAATGTTTCTGGCTAAAAAGTTATATTGCTGTCCGGTAAAACTTTTTTGAATTGAAAAATTTAGGGCTGGTACTC
>JAUNNJ010000061.1:15645-15913 GCA_030531495.1 Bacteroidales bacterium | reverse complement strand
CAAAAAAAATGGCAGACAATTTCCTTGAATATCAGCGTGAAGAATTTGAAGCACGCAAAGCAAAAAAAGAACGCGAGCGCAAAAAGCGCCTGCGCAAATACCTTGAAGCCTACAAGAAAAAACTTGCAGAACAAAAAGCACAGCAAGAAGCCAATCAGTAAGAAGGTCCCCCTCTTCGCTATATCACAAAGGAATTCCGCAGCCGATTCTCCTGAAAAAATTCTCTTAAAAACTTGTGATAATAAAGGTTTTAAATTACCTTTGCTGA
>JAUNNJ010000061.1:3924-15635 GCA_030531495.1 Bacteroidales bacterium | reverse complement strand
TTTTTTGTGATATGGCAAATCCGTTTTACACATTAGGCTATGGTGGACCAGAATATTTTTGTGACCGCGAAAAAGAAAGCAAACAACTTATTGAAGCGCTTACTAATGGTAGGAATGTAGCACTCATTAGCCCTCGACGCCTTGGAAAGACAGGGCTAATTCAACACGTTTTCCAAAAGTTGCAAGCAGAGGACAGCAATAGACGTTGCTTTTATCTCGACATATTCAGTACACAATCGCAAACCGACCTTGTACGCCTTATGGCTGGAAGTATCCTCGGAAAGTTGGACACTTTTAGCGAAAAAATCATGACTTCAATTTCATCTTTTTTCAAAAGTTGCCGACCTGTTTTCAGTTTTGATCCACTAAACGGTTCACCTACCGTATCACTTGATGTGCAGCCCTCCAACAGCGAGCACACATTCAGGGAAATTATTGAATATCTTAAAGTGAGCGGACACGAATGTTACGTAGCAATTGATGAATTCCAACAAATTCTCGAATATCCAGAACAAGGTACAGAAGCATTATTGCGCTCTATGGCACAATTTTCGCCTAATGTTCATTTTATATATTCAGGAAGCAAACAGCATCTTATGGCCGACATATTCTCTTCGCCAAAACGCCCGTTTTATCAGAGCACCGCTCGCATGGGATTGTCGCCACTTGCACGCAACGTGTATTACGAATTCGCAAGCAGACTGATGAAAGAGGGTGGTCGAATCCTGCCTAAAGAAGTATTTGACCAAACCTACGATTTTGCACACGGTTTCACATATTATATTCAGGACATCCTGAATCGTCTATTCTCCATCAACGTAGAAGAAATCTCCCAATCTCACCTGCATCAGGTATTTGCGGAAATTCGTGAAGAAGGTGATGTGGTTTACAAAGACTATTGTGATTTACTGGCAAAAGGACAATTACGACTGCTTAAAGCTATTGCAGCCGATGATATCTGCAGAAAGCCATACGAGAATGAATTTATGAAGCGCCACAGGCTCTCTGCTGTCAGCAGTGTGAAACAAGCAATAACCACTCTTGTAAGTAATGGAGTAATAGCAAAAAGCGACGACGGTTATTTCATCTACGACCGATATTTTTCCCTTTGGCTAAAAAAATAGAGGCGATATACAGAGCTATCGCCCTTGACCTCTGCCCCCACCTCCCTGCATCATCTGAAAAAAAGATATCCGCAAGCATCGGCTACGATACCTGCGGATTCATATTTTATAGAGCCTTATCGGCGCATTATTCCCGTTTCAATTACAGTGGTTGGAATTTGCCTTTGCCGTAGGCGAGGGCTGCACCGAGGGCTGTGAGGAACACTGCATGTTCGGGGATGTGGAAACGCACGTTATAAAGGTCTTCCATCACCGAGAACACTTCTCGGCACTCTGCCATGCGTGTAAGATTGCCTATCAAACAGAAATCTTTGATGCCACTATTGAGGGTGGAAAGCACGGCTGCTGAGCCAATGGTTTCGAGCACCATAAACACGATGCCCTTGGCAATGTCTTCGTTGGTGACCGGATTGTTGACCGCCTTACCGAAGAGCGATGCTGTGGCGTGCATGGGAAGCCCCTCAAGCACTTCCTTGCTGATGTCTTGAATTTGGAGATTCACTTTCGACACATCGCCATGAGAAGCCATCTCTTCCAGATTCGGGATGTTGCGCACATTGAGCAGCAGGCGCGAAAGTCCTTGCATCGTTCCGCCACCCATACTGATACCACCGGCATGGCAGATTTCGTCGCCATTCACCTGCACGAGAGTGGTGCCAGTGCCCATCGACACCACCATCAGCGGGTCGATGTCGACGGCGAACTTCGCCCCAAGACCATCGCAGTCGAATTCTGCGGCACGGCTGGTGGGTAGCCCATAGATTGGTGTAGTAACGCCCGACGCACCCACTCCCGTGAGAATCACATGCTCAATGTCGGAGAGCGCAATGCTATTGTCGTAAACATACTTGCCAAATGCTCCAAAAAGCGAAGTGATAGGGTCGGCGGCGGTAATATACATCGGTGACTGAACCACACCATTGTTCAATCCTATAATTTTGGTGGTACTTCCACCTACATCAATTCCTATTACAAGTCCCATAATTGAGGTAATTCAAATGAGTTTTTTTTGTTTTTATGCAGTAAAATTAGTGCTTTTAATGAAACGCACAAAATATTTCGTAATTTTGTGCGTTTTTTAAGTAAATAAGAATACACAGTTTGGACATTACCATAGTCATAGTAAGCTATCGCGTGAAGCACTTCCTTGAGCAGACCATCCGCTCGGCACAGGAGGCGCTTGAAGGATTGTCGGGCGAAATCATCGTGGTCGACAACAATTCCGGCGACGACACTATGCCTTTCGTTAAGCCCAAATTTCCAGGTGTCACCTTCATTGAGAACAAGGAAAATGTGGGGTTTGCCCGCGCCAACAACCAAGCTATTATGCAAGCCCGAGGCACCTACACTCTGATTCTCAACCCCGACACCATCATCACCGCTGAAAGCCTTCGAAAGCCACTTGAATGGATGAAGGAGCACCCAAAATGCGGTGCTATCGGATTGCACATGATAGATGGCAACGGACAATTCCTGCCCGAGTCGAAGCGCGCATTCCCCACACCATGGGTGTCGTTCTGCAAGATTTTCGGTCTTTCAAAGCTTTTCCCCAATTCACGATTTTTCGCGAAATACCACCTCCGCTATCTCGACGAATTTCAGCCTCATGCCATCGACATCTTGGCTGGGGCATATATGTTCTGCCGCACCGATTTACTCCAGAAGGTGGGTGGATTCGACGAAGACTTCTTCATGTACGGCGAAGATATCGACCTCTCCTACCGTATGGTGAAGGAAGGGTACGAAAATTGGTATCTCCCCGTGAATATGCTCCACTACAAGGGCGAAAGCACTAAGAAGGACTCGATGCGATATGTAAAGGTGTTCTATGAAGCAATGCTCATCTTCTACCGCAAGCATTTCCCTCGCTTCCGCGCCGTGGTCTATCCACTCATCAAACTTGGGGTGCTTATTAGGCAGGGGCTTGCCGTGATGCGCCGCGTGATTTCGCGCTTATTAGGAAAGAAGAAGAGCACTCCGATTGAAGAACGCGCCGGTTGGGTGATACTCAGCGAAGCACCTGAAGCAGTGGCTGGGGTGGCCGGCATCAAGCAGTACGCCAATGAAATGCCCAAATCGGGAGCTGCCAATGTGCTGCTCGACGATGCATCGCACACTTATCAACAAATTGTCGACACCATTGCGGCCAACAATCGCAAAGATGTATTCTTCCACATCTATGCAAGCGAAAGCAAAATCGTGATTACCCCTAAAATGAACTGATATTATGGCCGACCTTCTCAGCAACGAAAAAATCACGCTGCGAGCCATGGAGCCCGCCGATATCGACCTCATCTACGAATGGGAAAACTCTACCGACCTGTGGACTGTGAGCGACACTGTGGCGCCATATTCGCGCGAAGCACTGATGCTCTATATCGCCAACTGCGCCAACGACATCTACACCAACAAGCAACTGCGACTGATGATTTCGCTCAATGCTACGGGCGAAACTATCGGAACCGTGGATTTCCTCAACTTCAACCCTATTCACAACCGTGCAGAATTGGGCATATTCATCTGCAAGAAATATCAAGGTCAAGGCTTGTCGGCAGAGACAATGAAAATTGTGAACAACTATGCTGCCTGCGGTCTCGGCCTCCGCAGCCTCTATGCTTACATACCCGAAGACAATGCCGCAAGCATCGCCATGATTCGGCGTGCCGGATTTGAAGAGGTGGGCATTCTGCAAAGTTGGATTAAGACAGGCAGAAACTACCACAATGTGGTGCTTCTTCAAAAAATCTATTAAGAAGCGATTATTGTCGGATTTTATTTAGCAACTGTCATTGCCCAATGTCGGTCAATTCTGGCTTGGCTCTGTGGGCCACAGATTCCATAGGCGGTATTTTTCGCCAAAGCTTTCCACTGCCGCTTTCCACATATCTTCTTCCTGTTCATCCATCAGCAGTTGGCAGTCGATACGCTTCTGAATCACCCAATCGTGTCGGGCTATTTCATCGGCAAGCTGGCCACTCTCCCATCCTGAATAGCCCACTATGAATTTCATTTTCCCCTCAATAGGTTCGCCACATGCCACATAGCGTTTCACAGCCTCATAATCGCCGCCGAAATACAAGCCTTTAGCCACTTGCAGGCAGTTGGGAATGATTTCCGGACCCAATGTGTGCAGAAAAAACATTTGGTTGAGCCCTACTGGACCGCCCATATACAGTGGAATTTCTTCAAAATATTCGGGTCCATCAAGCACATCAGCCAAAGTGAAATCGGTGAGCCGATTCACTATCACGCCCATTGAGCCATTGCTATCGTGGTCCACGAGAAGAATAACCGAACGCTTGAAGCAGGCATCGTCCACAGTGGGCTTTGCCAGCAGCACATTGCCTCGCGACGGTTCGGGCTGACTGTCGAGCAGATTGAATATGTCGATGTTGATGTCTTCCATACGATATCCAAAATTACAACATCCTGCCGACCTACGCAAACCATCGCACCACAAAATCATCATAACCTTTGAGTTGGGACGATTCCAAATCAGCAAAAAAATCCCAAATCAGCAAAACTCGCAACACTTGGCAAAAATGGACATAAATGGACTGCAACACACTTATTCATAAACCAATATTTTTTGTAAATTCACGGCATTATGGGACAACTGCTTTTATCATCACTTCCAATGTTTGTGAGCGGTTTTTGGGCCCTGCTACTCCTGTGCTGCCAATTAGAAAAATACAGCCGCACCCGAATCGTTTTGGCCATGTTTATGATCAACACCGCTCTACTCTACTATGCTCACTGTGTTTTCTTCAACGAATTCTACAGTATGATACCCGCGAGCGACACGATTTACACGTTTGCCACTCTCGCCACCTATCCTATGCTCTATATTTTCCTCGTATCAATGACTTCAAATGCAAGCCAAGTGAAAAAGGCGTGGATACTGCTCCTGCCGGCATTCATCCTAAGTGTCACTGTGGGAGTGCTCTACAGCATGATGAGCGAACAGGAAACCAAAGAGTTTGTCAAGCAATGCCTATACGACGAACAGTTCTTTGGCCACACAGGCATCTATCACCACATGGCCATCACGCACTTGGTGATTAAAATCGTGTTCGCCATCACTGTGATTTCGGTGCTGGTGGCAGGGATGAACAAACTGGTAAAATACGAGCATCAAATTAAGTCGGTCTACTCCAATGTGGAAGGCAAAACACTGATTTCATTCAAGATATTCCTCTACTTGTTTTGCTTCTCCTCTATGGCGTCGTTTATCTTCAACATTGTGGGCCGCTACAATTTCGATACCACATTCTGGGTGCTCACATTGCCATCAATTGTGTTTTCCATCCTCATTTTCATTTTAGGACTGCTGGGATTGCGCCAATCATTCACCTACGAAAGCATGGATGCCGAACTGCAGGAAACCCCGCCTCAACCCGTAGGGGCCGAAAACGACAATTTACACTCCGAAATGCTGGCACAGCGCATTGAAAGCGTGATTGAAGAAAAACAACTTTTCCGATTACCAAATCTGAAAGTTTCCGACCTGGCAGCACAACTCTGCACCAACCGCCTCTACATTTCGCAAGCTATCAATAGCGTGATGCACATTTCTTTTTCCGACTATATCAATAAAAAGAGAATTGAGCATGCAGCCAAACTCATCTCTGAAAATCCAAACATGCCAATTGCTGATGTGGCATACGAATCGGGCTTTGCTTCGCAGAACTCTTTTTACCGAAATTTCAAGAACTTCAAGGGTTGTTCACCAAAGGTCTATATGCGATTGGGAAGAAAAGCATAGGTTTCGCCACACTCCCCTATTGCATATATCAGAAAAAGGCAATCTTTTTTACCATAACAATAACCAAAGATAGAATTCAATATCATGTATAAGCGTATAGGGCTGAAAGCCCTATAGGTGAGCGCAAGCGAACGATAACCCCGGTCGGAGCGGAACGCGTAGGCCGGGGAACATACCTACTCTTATGTGTATGCGGGCTGAAAGTCCGCGATAACACACAGAATTAATCCTTCAAGAAATAATCTTCATTAATTTCAACCCCATTTTCAAGAAGTAGATTTCTCAACTCAAGTGAGAAAGCTATGGTTAAATGGTGCTTCTTCTGACGGATGATATAGTTCGTAATCAAGTCTTTGTCGCGGTATGAATAGGTGAGCGCAGCATAGCCAGTCGCCCATCCCGTGAATAGTGGAAAAAGTTCACTTCCCTTAAACTTTTTCGATGTCGACACCTTGATTTTCTCAACGTATATTGACGGTGGCATATCAGCAGGTAGACCAACAAGTATGTGAATATGGTCGGGCATACCTCCAATTCTATGTATGATGCAGCCCAAATTTCTGCTGGTAGAATAGATGTAATGATACATGGTCCGCTCATTTTCAAAATTAATAGAAGGCACGCTGCCTTTTGTGCGGAAAATGATGTGATATAATAGTTGAGTATATGCCATGCCTAAAATTAGAGAAAATTTGCGAGATGGACAAATTCTTTTTCATTTCCTGGTGCCTTATCGCGGACTTTCAGCCCGCTTTGGTAGAGAGCCATTCCTTTCCCCGGCCTACGCGTTCCGCTCCAACCGGGGTTATCGTTCGCTTTCGCTCACATATCGGGCCTCCAGCCCTTTTGCGCTGATTGCTTCATGACGAGCTGATAATCCACTTGCGCTCACATGCCGGGCCTTCAGCCCTTTTGCGCTGATTGCTTCATGACGAGCTGATAATCCGCTTTCGCTCACTTGTCGGGTTTTCAGCCAAATTATGCCCGTTTTTTTCCTACTGTTTTTTCTAATGGTTCCTATAATTTCAGACCGTTTTTTACGTTAATTATATATACACTGTTTTTTATCGTAAAGGGCAAAAATATGAAAGTACTGAAATTTGGAGGCACTTCGGTTGGAACAGCTGAAAGCCTTACGAATGTGAAACAAATAGTTAACGCTTGCACAGGGCAAGTGATAGTGGTGGTATCGGCTTTGGGCGGGGTCACCAACCAACTGCTTCAAATGGCCGATATGGCTGAAGCACACGACGAGAAATGGGAACAAGTGCTCGCCGAGGTGAAGGATCGCCACATGAAGGTGATTGATGCTGTGGTGCCAGAAGAGCGCCAAGCACAATGCAAAGCTGTGATTGAGGGCTTTATCAGCGAAGGCCTTTACAGCTACTATGGCATGCTATTTGCCAACAGCCAGCTTCCCGCAGCCTACAAGGAACAGCTGCGCGACGCTATCGTGAGCCACGGCGAAATCATGTCGTCGGCCATCGTCACCAGCATGATTGACGGTGCAGTGCCTCACTATGCCCCCAACTTCATCAAGACAAAAGATGTGGACTATGAGCGCATTCTCGACAACCGCACTTTTGAATTGATTACCAAAGAATTTGGCGGCCGACTTGAGCCGGTGCATGTGACTCAAGGATTTATTGCTGAAGACTCTACCAACGGACAAAAAACCAATCTGGGACGTGGAGGCAGCGACTTTACCGCCGCCCTGATTGCAGCAGCTCTCGATGCCGAATCGCTTGAAATATGGACCGACGTCGACGGATTTATGACTGCCGACCCTCGCACCCATCCCGATGCCACTGTGATTCCGGAAATGACCTACGCGCAAGCACAGGAAATGTGCGAAGCGGGCGCTAAGGTTATCTACACCCCCACTCTCGGACCTGTGGCTATCAAGCGCATACCGGTGTGGGTGAAGAACACCTTCAATCCTTCGGCACGCGGCACCGTGATTCTCGACCCTCAATAATATACTCACCGCAAAACAAAAGCTTTCAATGATATACCATAGCACCAGCAATTATGATGTGACGGCGTCGATTAGCGAAGCCATTCTGCACGGCTATGCTCCCGATGGCGGACAATATCTGCCTGAGAAGGTGCCTCTGCTGCCCAAGGCTTTTATGAGAAACCTTTGCAACATGACCCTTCAGGAGGTGAGCTACGCCATTGCCAACTATGCACTGCAAGGCGATATCGATGCCCAAGTGCTCCACGATGTGGTAAACGAGACGCTCAATTTCCCCATCCCGCTCATCGACATGGGCGAAAACAGGCATATTCTTGAACTGTTTCACGGCCCTACGATGAGCTTCAAGGACATCGGCGCGCGCTTTATGGCCCGCCTGATGGCGCATTACTACACCGGCAATGGCAATCAGGAAATCAATGTGATGATTGCCACCTCTGGTCATTCCGGTGGTGCTATTGCCAACGGGTTCTACGGCATAGAAGGCATTAATGTGTATATCCTTTACCCACAAGACCAGCTGAATCCACTCCAACGCGCACAATTTGCCACACTCGGTAAAAACATCACCGCCATAGAGGTGAACGGCACCATCAACGACTGCAAAAACATGGCGATGCAGGCTTTCAACGACCCCGACTTGTCGAAAAAAATGCTACTCACAAGCGCAAAGAGCGTGAACATTGCCCGACTCCTTCCTCAAATGTTCTTCTACTTTTGGGCATACGGACAATTGGCAAAACACGGCCACAATATGGAAGAAATCGTGGTATCGGTGCCTTGTGGCAATCTCGGAAGCCTTACCGCTGGCGTATTGGCAAAAGAAATGGGACTACCTATAAAGCGCTTCATCGCAGCCGACAACAAGAACGACGTGTTCACCCAATATCTGCGCACTGGAAAGTTTATGCCTCGCGAAGCAGAGCCATCGCTTGCCATAGCCATGGACTGCGGAAATCCACGCAACTTCCCTCGACTGGAAAAACTGCTCGGTGGACACGCCAGCATGTGCCAAATCATGGAAGGATTCGCCTATAGCGACGAGCGAATTATCAGCACCATCGCCAGCACATGGCACCGGGAGCAATATCTCCTCAACCCTCATAGCGCTACGGCATACCAAGCACTTATCGACGGCCTTCGCCCTGGCGAAATTGGTGTGGCGCTTGCCACTTCACATCCGGCAAAAGCACAATTGGATGTGGAGAGTGCGATAGGCCAACCTGTCGACATTCCCGACGAGCTGATGCGTTTCTTCAATGGTTTCGGCCATATCACCACCATCAATTCGGGCTACAACAGCCTCAAGAAATTCCTCCTATCGCGCTAACCCACCATCCAAATAATCCACAAACAGGACGCAATCCCACCAAACGCCCCTCAAAACCGACAATCCCGTAGGGATTAGATATGTGTAGGCAGGTATGCAGAAACAATGAAATGGAGCGTAGCGCAATGGAATTGTTTCGAAATGCCTGCTACGATATGATGAATTATATGCATTCCAGCGGAATGCGACAACGCTATCAAAAAAAATGCGTAAATTTGCGCTATGGCAAACACTTATTTTCAATTATATATACATATTGTATTCGCCGTTTCGCAACGCGATGCAATGATTTTAGAACCATGGCGCGACGACCTATATCGTTATATCGGTGGCGCTGTACGCAACAACGAATGTGAACTGGTTGCCATCGGTGGCATTGGCTGACCATATTCACATGCTTGTGCAAATGCCTCCTAAAATAAGCATTAGTGCATTCGTGCAATCCATCAAAATCCAAAGTTCGCGATGGGTAAACGAAAACCATTTCTGTAAATGTAGATTTTGTTGGCAAGAAGGTTTTGGTGCGTTCTCTGCCAGTCGGTCGCATGTCCCACAAATTAAAAATTATATCCACAACCAAAAAACGCATCACCAACAGAAAGCATTTTTGGAGGAATATTTAACCATGCTTGATGGTTATGGCGTGGAATTTAGCAAAGATTATATTTTCAAGGAGATTTAATCGTTGATGTTGTCGCATTCCGATGGAATGCATAATTTGGAACGTATTAAAAGCAGGCATTTCGGAACAATTCCATTACGCTTCGCTCCATTTCATTGTTCCTGCATACCTGCCTACACATATCCAATCCCGATGGGATTGTCGGCCGATGGGATTGCGGGGCTTCTTTTTGGGGGCGGGAGCTGACGCAGCGAAGGCTGCCTCCCATAAGCGGGGAAGCAGCCTTCGGCTTTATGTGTCAATTGCTTTTGAGTGAAAATTGATTATTTCACTTCAGCACCCATTACATTGTACTTCTTGTCGCCAACGAGGATAAGAACTTGGCCATTTTCCATCACCTTTTGAGCCTTAACAGTCTTAGCTACATTGATGTCGTTAACAGCAGTTGGTTCAACTGGACGAGAGAACTTGATAGTTGCGCCAAAGGCTCTGTCGTTAGGTGCTGCAAGATAACTTGAGAAACGGAGACCACCATATTGACTTGAATAAGCAAATACAGCGAATGGCTCGGTATAAATTGTTACATCATTACCTTCTTCAATTTGCAAACCTTCAAGAGCTGGCATGCCTGTTGGAGATGAAGCAAGGGTGTAATAGTACCATTTATATGCGCCAGTATCATCAGAATCCCAAACGATAGGTGAAAGCGAACCCATACCGAAGCTATAGGTCGAACCTTGACCATAATTTGTTGAGTATGCAATGCCTTCTTGACCAAATACAACATTACCATCAGCATTTACAGTGTAGCTAACGTATCCATTTTCGATACCATATACAACACCACCATTGCCTTGTTCATTTTCTTCAACACAGAGTGCATAACTAACTTCCACATTGTCGTCGTAGTCAAAAGCTTCAAATGTAGCGTTTGCTTTCTTAAGAACAACGGCTTTAGAGTGGTAAGGATTGAGGGTATAGTCACCAGTGCTGTAATCTGGAATTGCACGGATTAAACCGTTACCTGTAGTTTGAACGAGATCACCATTTTCATTCATAGCGAATGTGATAGGAGTTCTCACAAGAGTGCTACTGGAAGAATTCACATAGTCGCCAGCGTTTGCAAGAACGATTTTGCCATAAGTGGCGTGAGTGTCCATAACTTGATCAGGCGCAATGGTGAGCACACCGTCAGCAAAAGTTGCAGCAACTGGACTTGCCTTGCCTGTGAAGCATGACATCAGATTTGATACTACGAAGCTTCCGTCTTCAGCTTGCTCGATAACCACTTCGTAAGCAGCTTGCACCTTATCGTTATAGTTTGAGTGCTTTGTGCCATAGTTGTTTGAGGTGGCAAGAACATAAGTGCCAGCCACATCCTTTGCATCAGCCTTAACAGCTGGAGCTTTCTTAGCCTTGTTTACAGCGACAACTTGAACTGGTTCGTTTGAAATTTCATCTTGACCAAGTGTATTCACGAAATTTGACACTTGCATTACATTTGCGCTTGCCACCATGCTTGCGGCAACAGCAGCGACAAAGAGTAAAGATTTCTTCATAATGATAAATATTTGATGATTAATATTGAAAATTTTCGGATTAATAAATATTACTCCAAAATGATAAATCGCAAGATTTTTAAATCAAAAAAGAATAGAAAACCTTTATTTGAGCACAAAATTAAGAAAAATTGTTATAACCTACAAAAAAAACGACACATAATTATCAAAAAAAATCTATACTTACAACAGTTATATACAAAAAAAGACTGCTACCTTAACGGAAGCAGCCTTCTTTACTTATATATTAATAATTAGGTCTTTTTTTTCTTCGGGAATGATTATTTCACTTCAGCACCCATTACATTGTACTTCTTGTCGCCAACGAGGATA